>JACAEW010000176.1 GCA_013388675.1 Syntrophaceae bacterium
AATCCCCCCTCCGCCCCCCTTTTTCAAAGGGGGGAACGGGGGGGATTTTTGCAGATGCCTTGCTCAAAAGATAGATGTTGAGAGATATGGCCCCTTTTTTCAAAAGGCTAAAGTGTTACTCCGGGTGGAACTTGCAGACCCCACTTGCCCGGCCCCGTCTCGGGACATTTCATGAATCGTCCCTACCCCTCCCGGTTTTTCCCGCCTCCCGAGGGACGTGAAAAGCGGCCTCTTCTGAACAACCTCAACATCGGGGGCAGAATGAAGGTAGCCCCCACAATCATGTACATCGTCAAACAGATGGGGCGGAAAATCATATGGGCCGGGTTCCCCCCGGTAATATTCAAAGACTGTCGCAGGGAAGTTTCCAGCATGGGACCGATCACCATGGCCAGGATCAGAGGAGCCACGGGGAACCCGAGACCCCGCAAAACGTAGCCGACGAACCCAAACACCGCGAGCATGAGCAGGTCCAGAGAGCTGGAGTTCACCGTATAAACCCCGATGAGGCAAATCAGGACGATGACCGGAAGGAGAATGTTCCGCGGCACCTTCAGGATGCTCACGAAAACGTTGACCAGGGGGAGATTGAGAACCAGGAGCATGAAATTCCCGATGTACATGCTGGCGATAACCGCCCAGAAAAGGTCGGGCTTGCTTTTAATCAGGTTGGGTCCCGGGGTCAGGCCGTGAAGCATCAGGGTGCCCAGAACGATGGCCATGGCCGGGGTGAAGGGAATCCCCAGGGCGAAGAGAGGAACGTAGGCCCCGCCCACGGCCGCATTGTTCGCGGCTTCCGGGCCGGCCACCCCCTCGATGGCCCCTTTTCCGAACTCCTCCGGGTTCGAAGAGAGCCTTTTTTCGGAGATGTAGGAGACAAAGGTGGCGATTACCGGCGAAGGCCCCGGGACCAGACCGATGACGAAGCCCATCAAGGACCCCCGAAACATGGGCGAAAAGGATCGTCTCCACTCCTGCCGGGTGGGCAGGAGTTCCCTCAACCTGACTTTCCGGACGGACTGGATGAATTCCTTCTGCTCAACCGTGATCAGGACCTCTGCGATGCCGAAGATGCCCATGGCCACGGGCAAGAAATCGATTCCCTGGCCGAGTTCATGGACGCCGAAAGTAAAACGCTCGATCCCGGTCAGGAAATCCACCCCCACCGTGGCTAGGGCCATTCCGAATAGGATCATGATAAAAGCTTGAAGAGGGGACCCTTCGCTTAATCGCACCAGGAGAGCCAGCCCGCAGGTTCCGATGGCAAAAAACTCGGGGGGGCCGAATCGCAGGGCGATATCCGACAAAAAGAGCGCTACGACCATTAAGCCCAGTATGCTGATCGTCCCGGCGATGAAGGACCCCACAGCCGACACCGCCAGGGCCGCCCCGGCTCGTCCTTTCTGGGCCATCTGGTACCCATCGATGCAGGTCACGACGGAGGCCGCTTCCCCCGGTATATTGAGGAGGATGGAAGTGGTAGAGCCCCCGTACATGGCGCCGTAATAGATGCCCGCAAAAAGGATCATGGCCCCGGTGGCGTCCAGCTTGAGGGTGAAAGAGAGGAGGATGGCCATCGCCCCAAGGGGGCCCAGCCCGGGGAGAACGCCCACGATCGTCCCCAGGACGACTCCGATCAGGGCGTAATAAAGGTACAGGGGCGTAAGGGCCAAGCTAAAACCATGCAAAAGACTCTGGGCGATTTCCAGCATGGAAAGCCTACCCTCCGATCCGGAAGAGAAGGTCTTCCAAAAAACCGCCGGGCAGAGCCACTCCCAGCAGGAGGGAAAAGATCAGGAAGGCCCCGACAGCTATACTCAGGGCTAGGAAAAAAGAAAAAAGGGCTCGGGAGGGTTTTAGGAGAACCAGCATGGCATAAGCGACGGCAAAGGTGGAGAGGATGAACTTTCCGGTTTCCAGGAGAAAAGGGTAAGCCAGGGTGCACCCCAGGATGCCGAAGATCGCCGGGTAATTCTTTCGGCCTGGATCGCTCGAGCCCGGTCCCCCTTCCCTCGGGTCTTTCTTTTGAAGAACCCGGCCCAGATAAATACCCGTGCAAAGCAGCAACAGAACCCCGATCCCCACCGGGATCAACCCCGGTCCCGGGTTGCTGAAAGTCCCCGGTTTCAGGCGCAAAGCGTTGAAAAAATAGAACAACGAGAATCCGAGGAGAAGGATGGCGGTGATTTTCCGGTTCCGGATGGTGTTTCCTTCCATGGGTTCAAGCCCTCTTCCAACTTCGCTCCCCGTGCAGAGTGAAAAATATCATTCTTTAGCCGATTGCGCAACGGAAAGAGAAAAAAAGGAAAGCGGCGGGGGAAATCATTCTCCAACTGAAAAATTTTTGCCCCGCGAATTCGCTCGGGGAAAAAGGGGCGCATTCCGGCGCAAGGGGGAAAACCAGAAAGAAACTGGGCTCCGAGTCAAGCCCGGAATGAAGAGCCCGATGAGAGATGGACCCTCATGTTTGATTCCGCAATCCGCATTCCGCCTTCTGCATTTGTTTGGGCGGGTAAGGGATGGGAAGGAAAGAAAGGAAGGCCAGGATGGGGAGGACAAAGGTGATCTGCAGGGCCGCGGGAACTCCCCAGTGGTCTGCCACCCACCCTAGGATCGTGGTGGAGATCCCTCCGATGCCCATGGCAAAACCCAGAAGGAGTCCCGAGGCCATTCCCAGGTTGTTGGGCATGAGGCTCTGGCCGATGGCCATGGTGACCGAATTGGACATGATGATGAACATCCCGGCCAGGGAAAAGAGGCCCAGCGAGAGAGTCCCGGAAGTGAAATAAAAAAGAAAAAGGAGGACGGAAGATACGGCGAAGCTCATGAGGGTCGTTTTTTTGTAGCCAAAGCGGTCGGCGAGAGGGCCCCCGATCACGATCCCGGCGGTGCCGGCCAGCAGAAAGATGGAAAGATACTTTCCCACGATCATCGGATCGCTCTGCTGGACCTTGATGAAATAAAAGGGAACGAAGGTGAGGAGGCCCAGCCGGGTGGCGGCCCGAAGCACCACGGTCAGAATGAGAAGGCTCATGGGAAAGAAGGTCTTCCCGTTGAGGGGGGGAAGGGGGCCCCCCTTGGGCCGGCTGGAGGACGGAGCTTGGGTCACTTTCCATTGAGAAGTGGAAAGGAAGATGACGATCATGATGATCCCCGGAATCAGGAAGAGAAGGGAACCTTTCAGGCCCAGGTACGTGAAGAAGGTCGTTGTCAAAATGGGCCCGACGGCAAACCCCAGGTTGCCTCCGAAATGAAAGAAGGAGATGACCGTCGCCTTTCTCTCGCCGCTCAGGAGGCTGGCGGCCTTAAATCCTTCGGGATGGTAGCTCGCCTGCCCGATCCCGCTCAGGGAAGCAAAAAAGAGAATCCAGGCGTAGGAAGAGGCCAATCCCACAAGGGCCAGTCCCAGAGAAGCCAGGAAAGGGCCTGCGGGAAGAAGCCACCGGAGGGACCAGCGGTCGGATAGGTAACCGAAAGCGGGCTGGATGACCGAGGAAGTCAGGTTGAAGACCAGGATGATCGTGGCGGTCATCGTGTAGGAGAGGTCGAGCGATTCTTTTAGAAAGGGAAGAAAAGCGGGAAGGGCGCCGGTGTTGATGTCGGTGACGAAATGCCCGGCGATCAGAAGGGCCAGGACTCTGCAGTTCATTGGTTCATAGTAAGCTGTTCCGTCGCCCAAAAGTCAAGATAAATTTCGGGCTTCAAAATTCCCCCTTGACAACCATGCAGGTTTGATTGATAAATTGAATTTCGCAACCTGCAAGGGGCATTCAAGAGGAGGATCGCACCGCTTCCCATTCGTGACTCACGGGTCCAGAATCGGACCATGCCCGGGGGAAAATTTTATTTTCGGGAAAGGAGGACGGAGGAGATGAAATCAAGAATTCGGTTGGTGGCAATTTTGCTGGTGGTCAGTCTGGCGGTAGCCTTTTTCCTTCCGACTTCGCCGGCGCCGGCGCAAGACAAGACGATCCGGTGGAAGATTCAGACTCCTTACCCCTTGGCCGTGCCTTACGTGGCCCGGACGGCCAAGATGGGGGACCGCATCAAGGCCATGAGCAACGGGCGGCTGGATATCAAGTTTTATCCCCCCGGGGGGATCGTTCCCGCCTACGCGGAATGGGATGCCCTGCAGAAGGGAACGCTGGAAGGGGGATTCATGACCCCCTCGGACGTGCGGGGAATCTTCGGCCCGGTGGGGGACCTTTTTAACCAGTACCCCATGGGGCCCACGGGGATTGAAATGGTCTCCTGGATGCTTTACGGGAATGGGGAAAAGCTGCTGCGGGAGGTTATGGATAAGGTAGGCTTCAAAGAGGTGGTATTCGTAGCCCCGGCCAACCTTTCCGTCGCCGAGGACGAGATGTGGACCAACAAGAAGATCGAGAAACCCGCCGATTTCAAGGGGCTTAAGATCCGCACCTTCGGCTACTGGGGACAGATCCTGCAGGGGGTGGGAGCTTCCGTGGTTACTTTGCCCGGGGGCGAGCTTTATCAGGCTCTGGAGCGAGGGGTGATCGATGCCTGCGAATACGGCACCTCGGCGGATAATGAAGCGATCAAACTCAATGAAGTGACCAAGTATTGCTACTATCCGGGGGTTCATTCGCCCGGGAATGTGCACTACATCTTTGTCAATAAGAAAGCCTGGGAAAGACTCTCGCCCGACCTGCGGGAGATCATCAAGCGCGAGTCCCTGGCTACGGCGATGGACAATTTCGCCGCCGGGGCCGTCGAATCGGCTCAGGCGCGGGAGAAAATGAGGGCCAAGGGCACCCAGTTCCTCCCCTTGAACATGGAAGTGCAGGCCTTCATTGCTCAGAAGTCCGATGAACTGTGGGACAGCTTTGCAGCCAAGGACCCGGTCTATGCCAAGGTCTATAAAGACCAGAAAGAATTCATGAAAAAATACCGGGAATTGATGGGTGAAATTCAGCCCGATTTCACCAAGATCTACGAAGCCCTGAAGAAAAAATAAAAACCTTTTCCCAAGGATCCCCCCGGGGCCCGGGGAATCGACCGTCCCCGGGGGAAGAGGAGGCGGCCCGATACTGCCCTCGAAAATCACCGCGTCCTAAAGGTAACGAAGGAGGTCCCCTTGTTGCAGCGGATCGTCGCGGCCTGCGATTGGCTCAGCGATTGGAGCGGGAAGACGGTGAGCTGGCTCATTTTTCCGCTCATGATCACGATTACTTATGAGGTCATCATGCGCTACGGGTTCAGCGCCCCGACGGTCTGGGCGTTTGACACCGGTTACATGCTCGGCGGGGCCATGGTTTCCTTGGGAATGGGATATGTGCTCCTGCAGAAGGGTCATGTGCGGGTGGACATCCTGTACGACAAATTTTCTTCCCGGGTGAAACTCATCATCGACTTCCTCCTGACGGCGATTCTTTTCTTTCCGATGATGGCCATCTTTATTTACACCTCCTGGCAGTATTTCCTGCTTTCCTGGGCCCGGGGGGAACGCTCCGGCTACGGAATTTGGGAACCCACCCTGGTCCCCTTCCGTTTCGTAATCCTGGCCGCCTGGGTCATCCTGGCCCTGGCCGGGGTTTCCTGGTTCATTCGCACGACGGTTTCGCTGTTCAAAGGGGAAAACCTATGATCGACATCAGCCCGGAGTGGGCCACCCTTCTCATGTTCTCCATGCTCATCGGCCTGATCACCACCGGTTACCCCCTTTCCCTCGTTCTGGGGGGCACGGCCATGGTGATGGGGCTTCTGGGGGTAGGCTTTTCCATCCTGGATACCTTCTATCTTCGGGCTTACGCGGCCATTACCGAATACACTTTTCTGGCCATTCCCCTATTCATCTTTATGGCTATCATGGTGGAGCGGTCCGGCGTTTCCGAAAAAGTTTTCAGCACCCTCTTCATTCTCCTGGGCGGGCTCCGCGGCAGCTTGATGATCGTGACGGTCATCACGGGCACCCTGCTGGCGGCCACCATGGGGATTTTCTCCGCCGCAGTGGTCATGCTCGGATTGGCCGCGCTTCCTCCGATGATGGCCAGGGGATATCAAAAAGAAATGGCCTGCGGGGCCATCTGCGCCGCCGGTTGCCTGGGAATTCTGATCCCCCCCAGCATCATGCTGATTCTCTACGGGCCCATGTCGGGCATTTCCGTGGGAAAGATGTTCATCGCCGCCATCCCCTCCGGCCTGACCCTTTCCGCGCTCTACATGACTTATATCATCATCCGCTGCCTCATCGACCCCAAAATCGGCCCGGCCCCGCCCAAAACGGAAAGAGTTTCGGTCGCCTTTGCCGTGAAGATCAAAATGCTGCTGAAAACCCTGATCCCGCCGGTCATTCTCATCGGGTCCGTCCTGGGAAGTATTTTCTTCGGCCTGGCGACTCCCACGGAGGCCGCGGCCGTGGGGGCGGTGGCGTCCTTGTTAATGGCCGCCGCTTACGGGGGCCTGAATTGGAAGGTTCTTAAGGATACGACCTATCACACCCTGCGGGTGGGGAGTATGATCATCCTCCTGGTGATCGGCGGGTTCATGTTCACCGGGTCCTTCATGAGCCTGGGCTGCGGCGACATCGTGGAAAGCTTCATTCTGGCGGCGCCTTTCGGCAAATGGGGCGCTTTCACGATTATCATGATCATCGTCTTCATCCTGGGCATGTTCATCGATTGGGTGGGGATTCTTCTCATCATGATTCCCATCATCACCCCCATCGGCAAGAAGCTGGAGTTCGACGAACTGTGGTTCGCCATGATGGTGTGTATTAGCCTGCAGATCGCTTATTTGAGTCCTCCCTACGCGCCGGCCATTTTTTTCCTGCGGGGCGTATGCCCCCCCGAATACGGGATTACCACCAACACCATCATCCGCGGATGCATTCCCTTCATCGGACTCATCGTTGTCGGACTGATCCTGTTCATCATTTTCCCCGAGATCATCACGTGGCTGCCGGGTAAGATGATCAAGTAAATTTTGGCCCGCGGTACAAAAATGGGTTTGAGGAGGAAAGAATGACGGGCGAGGACATATATTTAAACGCTCTGAAGGAAGCCCTTTTGGAAATGGATTACGACAAGATGAAAAAGGCCGCCGAAGAGGCCATGGCAGCGGGCATTGATCCTCTGAAGGCGGTGACGGAAGCCCTCTCTGCGGCCATGGTGATCATCGGGGAAAAGTTCCAATCGGGGGAATACTACCTTCCGGAGCTGATCGTGGCCGGGGACGTGATGAAGGAGGGAATGAAGATCATCGGCCCCTATATGAGGGGGAAAAACAAAGAACCGGGAAAGAAGTTCGTCATCGCCGCGGTGGAAGGGGATAACCACGACATCGGAAAGAACATCGTGGGGACCCTGTTGTCCGCTCGGGGCTTCGAAGTGGTTGATCTGGGAGTCGACGTTCCTGCCCGAAGGATCGTCGACGCCGTAAAAGAGCAACGGCCGGTAATTTTGGGCCTCTCCGCCCTCCTGACCGTGACCATGCCCAAGATGGGGGAAGTGATCCAGGCTTTGAAGGAAGCCGGCCTGAGGAATTCCCTTAAGGTCATCATCGGCGGGACCTCGGTGACCCCCGAATTTGCGAGGAAGATCGGGGCGGACCACAGTTCAACGGACGCCGCGGAAGGAGTGGAAAAATGCGTGCAATGGGCCAGCCCGGGAAAAGGGAGGTAAAGAGATGGCAGCCATGACCCGGAGGGAAAGAATCCTGGCGGCAACCCGGGGCGAGAGGGCCGACCGGTTGCCTTTCATCCACTGGTGGAGACACATGCAGACCGGCTGGGCGGAGCGGGAATGCCGGAACCGGGGCATGGGCCTGGCCTGGGCCCGGCCGAGTCATGTGGCCCGGACGCGCAACGTGGTGGTGACCGAAGAAAAAGACCCTTCCCGGGGCCCTGGAATCGTCCGGATCACCTATTCAACGCCCAAGGGCTCGGTCTATGTGGACGAAAAGAGGGAACCCGGTACGGGGGAATGGCATGCCAACCGTAGCTGGAAGGATGTGACTCCCTGGCACCTGAAGCGCCTGATCCGGGAGCCCCAGGATTACGAGATCGTCCAGTACATCGTGGAAAATACGGAATACATCCCCGATTCCTTTCCCATCGAACAGGCCAAGGAATGGGTCGGCGATGAGGGTGTGGTCCTGGCTATGTTGCCCAAGACTCCCATGGCCCGGATGATGATCGAGTGGATCGGCAGCGAGGAGGGGCGTTTTTACATTGATCATAAAAAATACCGCGACCGGATCGACGCTCTCTACCAGGCTTTGAGCAAGAGCATGGAGTCTCTGTACGAGATCGCCGCCAAGTCTCCCGCGGATTACGTCTGGATCGGGGAGAATATGGAAGGGCTCCTGGTGAGCCCCCCGCTCTTCGAGAAATACTTCCTGCCCGAATACGAAAAATGTTGCCGGATTATACACCGTCATGGAAAGAAAGTAGCCTTCCATATGGATGGAAGGTTGAATGTCCTGAAGCATCTCATTGCCCAAACCCCCATCGATATCATCGAGGCCTTCCATCCTCCCCCCATGGGGGACCTCTCCCTGGACGAAGCCCTTCGGGTCTGGAAAGACAAGGCGATTTGGGTCGGCTTCCCCGGGGCGATTTATTCCCTGGGAACCGAAGCAGTAAAAGAATACAGCCTGAATTTGCTGCGGGCCGCAATCCCCGGCGAACGTCTGGTCATCGCCATGTCCACCGAGAACCTGGTGTCCAATGAGCACCTGATCGCCCTGACCTCGATCTTTGAAAAAGCGGATCTTCCTTTGACGGAGGAGAAAATCGAGAAAATCAAGAAGGCGGTAAGTTGATCTTTTTCAAGGAGGAAAAACCCTCCCTTATATTCTTTTTCCCACCGGGCAGACTTTCATGCAGATCGCACAGGCATGCCCGCCTTCCGTAACCCAGCCCAATTCCTTCTTTCGGTCCGCCCGGTAAGCTCTGCAGGCGAAGCGGTCGATGTTCCAGTAGTGCCACAGCCCGCCGGGCAAAAAGTTCGGGTCCAGGGTCGCTCCGGGTTCCCGCGGGGAGAAGACTTTGGCCGGGCAACTGGCCAGGCAGATTTGCCCGCAGGATTCAGGCCGGCAGAGTTCTTCCTTCAGGGGCGTGCCGGTTTTGAGCCGCGCATCGGTAAGGACGGTTCCCCACCTTTGCCTGGGCCCGAAATCCGGGGTTAAAACCAGGGACTGGAGCCCGAAGCGGCCCAGACCAGCGCCTACCGCCGCATGTTTTTGAGAAATATCGCCCCTCAAGCGCTTCCCGTCAAGAGAATGCGGGCCTACTCCGACCGCCCGAAAGCCCTCCCCCATCAGCGCATCGGTGATCTTGAGCAGGAGTTGGTCGATAAAGGCATTTACGGCGAAGTATAAGGTATCGAACATCCGGCTGGGTGTGGTTTCCACCGTAGCGTCCGACAGCCGCTTTCCGATCACGATCACCGACTTGCACCCGGGCAACAGGTCCTGGGGGCGGAATCCCTCCGGTGCCGCGGACAAGAGCAGCGCAGAGGCAGCTCCAAAGAGGTCTCCCCCGTTCAGCATGGTTATTTTTCTAAGCTTCAGGGTCAGCTCATAATGGGTTTTCTCTTTTTTCATCCAAATGCCCTCGCGTAAGGATGGCCATTTGCTTCTTTTTATTGGGTCTTCTCCCAATCGAGTGGGTAAAAAGGGAGAAAAC
>JACAEW010000136.1 GCA_013388675.1 Syntrophaceae bacterium
GGGAAAGAATTTTTCGAGAAATTAGGGATGAAGGAACAGCCTTCATGAGGAGGAAAGATGATTCCACTGGAAGGAAAGATTGCTCTGGTCACCGGGGGAAGCCGGGGGATCGGGCGGGCCTGCGTTCTGGGCCTGGCCCGGGCGGGAGCCGATGTGGCCGTGAATTACCTAATAAGGCAGGATTTAGCCAAAGAGGTTTGCTCGCTCGTGCAAGGCTACGGAAGGCGAGCCTTTCCTTTTCAGGCAGATGTCTCCAACTCATCCGAAGTCAATAGAATGATTGGAGCAGTTGAAGAGAGGATGGGAGGGGTTGATATCCTGGTCAATAATGCGGGGATTGCCCGGCGGTATCCCTGGGACCAGGTGCCCGAAGAAGGATGGGACGAAATCATGAGGGTGAACCTGAAATCCGCCTTTCTCGTCACCCAGGCGGTCCTCCCCGGGATGCGGGCCCGAAAATGGGGCCGGATCATCAATATATCGTCGGGCGCTGCCGCCACCGGGGGCGTGGTCGGGCCCTATTACGCCGCCAGCAAGGCCGGCATGTTGGGAATGACCCACGGATACGCTTCCCTAACGCTGAAAGAAGGCATCACCGTCAATGCCGTGGCCCCTTCTTTAATTGAGACGGAAATGGCCCACCGGGACCTCCGGGTCGATCCGAAATCGACCCCCATCGGCCGCATGGGAACGGTCGAAGAGGTGTCGGAGGTGGTGGTCATGCTGGCCCGGAACGGATACATAACCGGCCAGACCATCTTCGTCAACGGCGGAAGGCATATGACATGATTCAGGAACGAACCCTTTCTGCGCAATCTGCGAAATCTGCGGATAAATTCCATTGTTTTTCTGCGGCTCCGGGTTAAGGAAATTGAGCTCCCACCGCTTCTACGTAGACCGCGTAGATGGATTGACTGGCGGCCATGAAGAGGCGGTTTTTTTTCCGGCCGCCGAAGCACAGGTTGGCGCAAATCTCGGGCAGATAAATCCGGCCGATCAATCGGCCATCCGGGTCATAGACCCGCACGCCGTTCATCCCCTCCCCCTTCACCTGCCCGGCGGCCGTCCAGAGATTGCCATCCATATCGCACCGAATCCCGTCGGAGGAACCCGGCGAAAGGTCGACGAACAGCCGCCCACGGGTCAACCGGACTCCGTCCATCACCTCATAGACGCGGATCACCCGTGGCATGACTCCCGTGTCCACGATGTAGAGCCGGGACTCGTCGGGGGAAAAGCACAGGCCATTAGGTCTCTCCAGGTCGTCCGCCACGACCGTAGCTTCGCCGGTATTCGGGTCGAGGCGGTAGACCTGGGGCGGGAGTTCAAAGGGGGCCTTGTGCCCTTCATAGTTCATCAGGATGCCGTACCCCGGGTCGGTGAACCATACCGAACCGTCGGACTTGACGACCACGTCGTTGGGCGCATTTAACCGCTTTCCCCGGAAGCGGTCGATCAATATTGTGATGTTCCCGTCGTATTCCGTCCTCGTTACCCGGCGGGAATCATGCTCGCAGGTGATCAGTCTTCCCTGCCGGTCCCGGGTGTTTCCGTTGGAATTGTCGGAGGGCCGGCGGAAAACGGTCACTTGGCCGGTGTCTTCGAACCAGCGCATCATCCGGTTGTTGGGAATGTCGCTGAAAAGAAGATACCCGCCGTCCCCGAACCAGACCGGCCCCTCCGCCCACCGGAAACCGGTGGCCAGACGTTCCACGGCCGCGTGCTCAAGCCGATACTTGGAGAATTTGTCATCGATCACTTCGATGGCGGGGTCGGGGTACGTCACAATGCCCGGGTCCCAATACCGCGCAGGGACAGCTCTTTGGCTCTGGCTGGATTGAGGGGGGATCACAGCCTTGCCCCCTTTTTTAATTATTTTTCGGGCCATCAGTGGTTACCTCTTCTTATTATTTCATGCGGTAGCGCTTCAGTTTTTCCTCATCCAGGTCCATGCCCAATCCCGGCCGCCGGGGAACGGGCGGAAACCCTTTCTCCGGTTGGAGGGGTTCCTGGACCGCCGAATCAAGGTTTGAGGGTATCGTTTACCGCCGTGAGCGCCACGGCCCCGCCCAGGGTATAGGCCGAACCCGTGATCCCCTCGTCGGTATGTACCCGTGTAACCACGTACTCCCGGGCGGTGACCGTCTTGTTGGACATGGAAGTGGGCTTTTTTAACGGAATGGATATGAGGATGGCCTGGACTGCGGTGATCTTCATGGCCTTTTCTCCTGCTTCAAAGGGTCTGGGCCCGCTCAGGCCCAAGTTGAATATCCGCAAAAAGATGTTGCCTGTCAAGAAAGAAAAATTACCGATGCTTTTTCAACCGGAATCCCCATTCCGCATATCAATCCTGAATCTTTCGTGAAAAGTAAGTTTCCCCTCCCCTAGTGGGAGGGGGATTGATAAGAGACTGAAATTCTTCTATTCATCACCCTCACCCTAACCCCCCCCATTCCAAATTCCGCATTCCGCAATTCGCATTCCGCATTCGATATTCATGGTCTTCAATCCGCACTCCGCAATCCGCATTCCGCATTCGAAAGGGGTCTTGCTTTTTAACCCCGTTTCTGGTATCTCTTGCCCAAATCCTCCTTTGCTAAACTCTCCCGTTCAAAAACGTGAAAGGAGGTCCTATGGTGCGAGCATCCGATCTCAAGGCCGGCATGGTTCTTACCCTGGAGAAGAATCTTTACAAAGTTTTCCACGTGGAATACCACATGGGCGGAGGGAAGATGGGGGGCTTGGTCCACGTAAAGCTGAAGGACCTCAAATCGGGCCTGTTTATCGACCGGAAATTCAAACCGGAAGAAAGGGTGCAGATCGCGGACCTCGACCGAAAAGTAATGGAATACCTTTACAAAGACGGCGACGGTTATTTTATGATGGACCCCGAATCTTACGAGCAAATCCAATTGGACAAGCGCCACCTGGAGGCCTTCGACCCCTTCCTCGAGCCCAACATGAAATTGACCGTGGAATTCCTGGGCGAAGCCCCGGTCCAGGTGATCTTTCCCGAGTGGGTCGAACTGCGGGTAACTTCCACTCCCCCGGGTCTGGGCAGCCTCCAGGACGAAGTGACCAAGCCCGCCACCCTATCCAACGGCCTCCAGGTCCAGGTCCCCCAATTCATCAAGGCCGGCGACGTGGTCAGGGTGAACGTGGCCACGAAAAAGTACATGGAGCGGGTGAAAAAATAGATGGGCAAAAAAGGTCCTGCCCTTGTCCGGCCCCCGGTAGTACAAGTCTTATGGATTGGGTATTGAATTGCCGGTTTATCGAATACAGCCGTTCTTGAATTGGTTTTTCCCCTACCTGGAATGCGGCGACCTGCACCACGGCTTTGCCCGGGTGGACCTTGTTCGAAAAGTACGTGATTCATCGCCCGGGCGTTCAAAAAAAGAAAGCTTGAAATGGGGCCAGAAATCTTGTTTGGTCAACCCCTCTCTGAAATCCCCCCTGCCC
>JACAEW010000114.1 GCA_013388675.1 Syntrophaceae bacterium
GGAGTGGCTTTTCAAGAAAGGAGAAAAAAATGAAGGCCATCGATGCGCATGTACACCCGGGAACGAAGAGAGATGTCATAGACTGCGGCGGAAAATATATTGAGCACGCCTTCCGTTATTTCGGAAAAAAGCCGGAAGTTTTAACCGACGAGGAACTCGCGGAGCGCTACCAGTCACTGGATATCATGGGGATTCTCTTAGCCTGGGACTCGGAGACGAACACCGGGACCCCCAGGGTTTCTAATGAATATGTAGCCGGATTGGTCAGAAAATACCCCCAAACCTTCATCGGCTTCGCCGGCGTGGACCCCTGGAAGGGTAAGGTGGCCATCCAGGAGGTGGAGGTGGCCATAAAAGACCTTGGCCTTCGCGGGGTGAAATTTCAACAGGCGGCGCAGGCTTTCTTCCCCAGTGACCAACGCTTCTATCCCCTGTGGGAGAAAATCGCCGAGCTGAAAGTCCCGGTGCTCTTCCATATGGGTAACACTGGGTACGGCGCGGGTGCCCCCGGGGGAGATGGAATTCGGCTGAAGTATTGTCGGCCCATCCCTTACATCGATGACCTGGCGGCGGATTTCCCTGACCTGACCATTATCGGTGCTCACCCCGCCTGGCCATGGCAGGATGAAATGCTGGCCGTAGCTATGCACAAGGCAAATGTGTACATCGACCTTTCAGGCTGGTCCCCGAAATATTTCCCCCCTTCCCTGGTCCAATATGCCAACACTTTTTTGCAGGATAAGTGCCTGTTTGGTTCGGATCACCCCTATTTGACCCCGGAACGCTGGTTGTCCGATTTTGATAAAATTCAGATGAAACCGGAGGTAAAAGAAAAAATCCTGTTGAAGAATGCCCAAAAGCTTTTTGGGCTCTGAAAGCCAAAGGAGGGGAAGCCATCTTGCTGGTCGCTTTCGAGCAGAAGAAAAACCGGGCCAAAGAAATTGCCGGGATTGGGGAATCCCAAAATGGCTAAAGGAGGTTGACATGGACTTACAGGATAAGGTGGCTATCATTACCGGATCGGGTGGCGGGATCGGCCGGGGGATTGCGGTGAAATTCGGGGCTCTGGGCGCCAAGGTGGTTGTGGCGGACCTGAAGTTCGAAGGGGCTAAGGAAACCGTTTCCTTGGTCGAGAAGGCGGGAGGAAAAGGGCTGGCCCTGGGCACCGACATTACCGACCGGGCTCAGGTGCAGGAGATGGTCAAAACCGCGATCGGTACCTTTGGGAAATTGGACATCCTGGTCAACAATGCCGGCTGGGATATCATGGAGCCCTTTATTAAGAACTCGCCGGAGCTATGGGATAAAGTCATTGCCATCAACCTGAAGGGTCCCATCTTCTGCACCCGCGCGGTCCTCGACCACATGATGGAGAGGAAATACGGAAAGATCGTGAACATCGGTTCCGATGCCGGAAGGGTGGGGAGCTCCGGGGAGGCGGTTTATTCGGCCTGCAAAGGAGGGATCATCGCCTTTACCAAAACCATCGCCCGGGAGATGGCCCGGTATCAAATCAATGTCAATTGCGTGTGCCCGGGGCCGACCGAGACCCCCCTCCTGGCGGAAATGGTCAAGGGCGAGATAGGAGCCAAGATCGTCGAGGCCATGAAGAAGGCCGTTCCCTTCCGCCGGCTGGCCAAGCCGGAGGACATCTCCGGAGCCGTGGCTTTTCTGGCCTCCGATGAAGCCTCCTTCATCACCGGCCAGACTCTGAGCGTGTCCGGGGGCCTGACCATGTCTTGATATTCGGGACCGGTTTCAGGGGATGGGCAGCCTTTCTGCCACCCTCCCATTACCCCGGTTCCTATTTCTTGAGGAAGAAGAATGGATAGGCCCGACATGATTTGGAGCTTATCCTTACATAAGCGATTCCTTCATGGCCCGAACGGCGGGAGAGCCGGTTCCCCAAAAATGAAGGGGGCGAAGGCCCTTGTTCTGGTCCTGGGGGCTTATCCCAACAAAGAAATTTTCCGGGCTCCAAAGAGAAAGGTTTCTCGGCTTCTTACGTCGGTGATGGACTGGAATCTCGGAAGGCCCGAGGAGCGATTCATGAGGGTTTTGCCGCGGCCCTGAAAATGGAAGGGAAAGGAAGCATCTGAACATGAGGAAGGCGGATCAGAGTTCGGCAAAAAGGAATAGAGAAAGGTCTCCTAAGGCCGAGAAGGTGATCGGAATCATCGGGGGCATGGGACCGGAAGCCACGATCGACCTCTTCCGGAAGATCGTGAAAGCCACCCCGGCCCGGACGGACCAGGAGCATTTGCGGATCCTCATCGATTGCAACCCCAAGATTCCCGACCGGGTCAAAGCGATCTTTGAGGGGGAGAAAAGCCCTGCGGAAGCACTCATCGCCGCCGCCCAAAGCCTGGCGCGGTCGGGAGCCGGTATTCTCTTGATCCCCTGTAACGCCGCCCATTACTACCACGGGGAGGTGGCCAAGAGCGTATCGGTCCCCGTGTTGCATATGATCGAAGAGACGGCCCGTTTTTGCCGGGAAAAATTCCCCCGTTTGAGAACCTTCGGACTGCTGGCGGCAAGTTCCACCGTGGCCCTGGGACTCTACCGCTTGGCCTTTGACAAAGTCCGGAGAAAGATCCTGCATCCCCGGGCTGAGGCGCAAGAAAGGATCATGCAATGCATATACGAAATAAAGGCCGGGAACCTGGGCCCCCGGGTGAGAAAGAGTCTTTTGGGAGCGGCCCGAGAACTGGCTGAAGGAGGTGCCCAGGCAATTATATTGGGGTGCACGGAGGTTCCCCTCGTTTTGCAGGAGGGGGACCTGCCGTTTCCTCTTATCGACCCCACCCAGGTTCTGGCCGAAATCAGCGTAGCCATGGCCCGGCGGTGACTACAAGTGAAAAGGGTTACCCGGACCCATTGGGGGTCCTTCAAAGGGTGCATTCCTTTCCGGAGTTAAGATCGTAAGACATGGGAAAAAACAGAAATCTTTCCTGTCAAGAGAATCCCAGCGCCCGAAGTGGCTGCAGGAGATGAAGACGGATGGCCCGGTTTGAGACTTTTCTCACTCTCTTTTTTCGAGGCGGTTTGAACCTCAAAAACCGCATAGTCATGGGAGCCCTGAACAGCAATCGAGCGGAAATTTCATTTGACAAACAGGGGAGATTTATTCCATTGTCGATGCACCTGCATGGGGTTAGATTGAAAGCATCGCTGGCGAAAAGACGGCCCGGAGGAGCGATCCATGAGTCGGATAAGAGAAGAGCTTGAAAAACTAAAGCAGATCGAAGAAGCGGTTCGAGCCGGGGGGGGAAAGAAGTATGTAGAAGAACAGCACCGCCTGGGGAAACTGACGGCCCGGGAGCGGATCGATCACCTCCTGGACCCCGGAACCTTCGTGGAAGTGAACATGCTGGCCCAACACCAGTGCACCGATTTCGGCATGGAGAAAAATCGGCCCTATGGCGACGGAGTCATCACCGGGTACGGCAAGGTGGAAGGAAGGGTTGTTTTCCTCTATGCCCAGGATTTCACCGTGATGGGGGGGTCCGTGGGGCTGGTCCACGGCCAGAAAATCGCTTCGATTATCCGCATGGGGAGGCAGGCCCAGGCTCCGGTCGTGGGGCTGATCGACTCGGCGGGGGGACGAATCCAGGAAGGGAGCGGGGCCTATTCCCTGATCTTCGCGGAGAACGTGGAGGCCTCCGGGGTTGTTCCCCAAATCTCGGTCATCATGGGAAACTGCGCCGGCGGGGGGGTATATTCCCCGGCCCTCACCGACTTCATCTTTATGGTGGATAAGACCAGCCAGATGTTCATCACCGGCCCTTTGGTCATCAAAGAGGTCACCGGGCAGGAGGTGGGAAGCCAGGAACTGGGAGGGGCCAAGATACATTATCAGGTTTCCGGGGTAGCGGATTTTGTGGCCGAGAACGACCTGGCCTGCCTGGCCAAGGTGAAAAAGCTCTTGAGTTTCTTCCCCTCCAGTTTTCATCAGAAGCCCCCGGTCATCCCCTCTCTGGATGACTCGGACCGCTGCGAAGAGGCCTTGGTGGACATCATCCCGGACAATCCCAAGAAAGTTTACGACATGCGTCGTTTGATCTCCCTGATCGTCGACCACAAGGATTTCCTGGAAGTCCGGGCCGGGTTTGCCCGCAATATGGTCACGGGGTTGGCCCGCATGAACGGCAAAGTCGTGGGAATCGTGGCCAACAATCCCATGTTTCTGGCCTCGGCCATCGACTGCGATGCCGCAGACAAGGCGGCCCGCTTCATCCGGACCTGCGACTGTTTTAACATCCCCCTCATTTCCCTGGTGGACGTTCCCGGATACCTTCCGGGAATCAAGGAAGAGCATAAAGGGATCATCCGCCATGGGGCCAAGATGCTCTACGCCTGGAAGGAAGCGACGGTCCCCAAAATCACCTGCGTAATCCGCAAGGCCTACGGCGGAGCTTTTGCCGCGATGAGCAACAAGGAAATGGGGGCCGATCTGGTCCTGGGATGGCCCACGACGGAGATCGCTATCATGGGCGCCTAGGGGGCGGTCCGGATTCTCTTTCGGAAGGAGATCGACGCCGCCGCCGACAAAGCCCGGGTACGGGAGGAAAAGATCCAGGAATACCGGGAGAAGTTCATGACTCCCTACTATACCGCCTCCAAACGGCAGATGGATGTGCTGATCCATCCTCAGGAGACCCGGCCCCAAATCATCAAAGCTTTGGAGATGCTGGAGGGGAAGAAGGTGGAACGGGCGGAACGAAAACATGGGAATATACCCTTGTAAATAGATATTCGCAATTCGAAGCACGAATTTCGAAACCAACACAAGCTAATAAAGCGCTTTTGAATATTTGGCTTGGTTCGAAAAGTACGTGATCCATGAATTTTAGGGAATCATTCGTCAATGGCCAGAGTCTCGCCCCGCAGCCGGGATTTTCCTTAAGACCCGGCCC
>JACAEW010000052.1 GCA_013388675.1 Syntrophaceae bacterium
AGAAAAGAAAAAATTTTTCATCTTTACAAGCCGGTGGAAAATTTCATATACTCTCCCTGCCATGAGACTTCTCCTGAGAGAAGAGGAGGTTCGAAAAAGAGTCCGCCAGCTGGCCCGGAAGATTTCGGCGGACCTGGCGGGTAAAGAGGTTCTCCTGGTGGGGGTGTTGAAGGGAGCCTTCATCTTCATGGCGGACTTGGCCCGCGGTATGAGGTCTCCGGTCCGGATGGATTTTGTCCGCCTGGCCAGCTACGGGTCGGGTACCGTATCCTCGGGTAAGGTGAAGATCACCAAGGACCTGGAGACCCCGATCAAGGGGAAGGATGTCCTCGTCGTGGAGGACATCATCGACACGGGGATTACCCTTCATTACCTGTTTCGGCGGCTTAAGGCCCGCAAGCCCCGTTCTCTCCGCACGGTGACGTTGCTGGATAAACCATCCCGCCGGAAGGTTCCCTTCCGGCCCGACTACGTGGGATTCACCATCGAGGACCTTTTTGTCGTCGGGTACGGGTTGGACTGCAACGAAGAATTTCGCAACCTTCCCGGGATTTATGTGGTAAAATAGCTAAAAAATTCGTAAGGGCGATTCATGAATCGCCCTTACGGGGTGAAGGCTTTTTTATGATCGTCACCTGTCCCGAATGTTTGACCAAATTCCGGATCGACGAAGAGAAGATTCCCGAAGACGGAATCAAGGCGAGGTGCTCCCGGTGCCGGCATATCTTTCACGTGGCGAGACCGGCGCCGGAGGGTGAATCCTTCTATGCCCAGGGCGAAACCCCGGCCGGAATCCAGGCGGATGAAGTCTTTCCGAAGCCCCCTCGGCGAGCTTTTTTTAACTGGAAATGGGTTACCCTGATTCTTCTTGTGGCGGTCATCGGGGGGGGCCTTTTTTACGTGGGAAGAACTCTGACCCTTCCCCGTTTATCCGCCCTGGGGACCTTCTTTGACGAGACGGCCTTGGCGCTGAAGAAGTTGGCCGTCGGTTCTCCTTTCCTCAAGCGATACCTGGGAATCAAGGACCCGAGCGAAGGGTATTTCGCCCTGGAAAGGGTGAGAGGATATTATCTGGAAAACAACAACCTGAACCGGGTATTTGTCATCGAGGGGGAGGCGGTCAACCGCTGGAAGGAATCCCGGAGCTTCATCAAGGTGAAGGGCGTCCTGCTCGATTCCAAAGGAAACAAGGTCCAGGAAAAAGAGGTCTTCTGCGGGAACCTGCTTTCGGAAAAAGACCTGAAGGAAATGAACAAAGAGGCGATCGAAAAGAGCCTCGCCTCCCAGTTCGGAATCTCCTTTTCCAACGTGAATCTTCAGCCCGACAAAGCGGTTCCCTTTATGATCGTATTCACGGACCTCCCAGCGGAAAAGCCCGCCGCCAAAGTCGTTTCGGGCCCCGGGGGAAAGGCCGAAGAAACCTTCTCCCGGCTTACCGACTTCACCGTGGAAGTCATCGGATCCCAGAAAGGCTCCAAGTGAGGGAGGTCCGCATCGCTTCCCCCTTTCCGGAACGAAACCTGCTCCGGAGGGTTCAAGTCAACCTTCCCTTTCCCATGCTCAAGGAACAACTGGAGGCGGTCCTTTCTTCCGGATTGCAGCCGGAGGTCTATTTCAGCGGCTATGTCCTGGATCGCCTCAGTTCCCGGGACACGGAGAGAATCTCCCGGGCTCTTGAGGACAAGCAGGTCCCAGTGACCTTTCACGCCCCTTTCATGGACCTGAACCCGGGAGCGGTGGATGAAAGGATCCGGGAGATCACCGCCTTGCGCTTCGGTCAGGTCCTGGACCTGGTTCCGCTTTTTCGGCCCCGGGCGATCATTCTCCATCCCGGCTATGACCGCTGGCGGTACGACGACGATGTGGACCTGTGGCTGGAAAACAGCCTTCGAACGTGGGAGCCTTTGGTGAAAAGGGCCGAGTCGCTTTCGGTCCGGATGGCGCTGGAGAACGTCTTTGAGGAAAAGCCTGCAATCCTGGAGAAGCTCCTGGATAAAATCGACTCCCCCTATCTGGGTTATTGTCTGGATGCGGGCCACGGCAATCTCTTCTCCCGAGTCCCGCTGGAGGAATGGGTCGAGGTCCTCGGGTCGAGGCTGATGGAAATTCATCTCCATGACAACCGCGGGGAGGCGGATGATCATCTCCCCCTCGGCCAGGGAAGCATCGATTTTCCCTCCCTCTTTTCCCTCCTGGGAAAAAAGAAGATCCAGCCCATCTACACCATCGAACCGCACGAGATCGCCCATCTGCAGCCCAGCCTGGAAGCATTGAAAAAATATTTGGGGTAAAAGGGGAAAAGGCGAAAGGGGGAAAAAGAATAATTTTCCCCTGCAGACCCATAAAAGCTTTCCTTCCCTTGAAAAAGGGAGGGCGTGAGGGATTTCGGGGAAGGCCTTTTCAAAAAGCGACCGTCTTCTTTTTGGCCCTTTTGCCCGTTTGGATTTCTTCCAGGATGGCTGCGCAAAGGAGGGGGAACATGATCTCGTGGTGCCCGGTGAAGTGAAACCCCCGGCCACCTTCGAGGGTGGGCCGCCGGACCACATTGGTGAGAGGGCGGTAGTGGGGGATAAAATCCATGTTGATCGTGGTGAGACGTTTTGCCCGAAAGCCCTGGTTGCGAACCAGGGTCAGGGCCTTCAGGAAGACCTCGGGCAGGATCACCGCCGAGCCGAGGTTCAAATAAACCCCCCCTTCAAGTCCGGAGACCAATGCGGCGAACAGACGGAAATCCCGGTGGCTTCCCTCGCCGATCGCCGCGCCCCGGGTTTGGGGGTGCATGTGGATGATGTCCGTGCCCACGGCCACATGAACCGTCACCGGAATCCCCAGCCTTGCTCCGGCGGCGGTTATGCTTAGCCGGCGGTGGGCGAATCGGCCCTTGTGGATCATTTCGCCCACCGACCGCCCGATCCCCCACCCCTTCTCGCAGCCTTCGTTGATGGCCTCGTTGATCATCCTCCCGGTTTCCTCGGCCATTCCGAAGGTCCCCTCTCCGATTTCGGAGCTCACGTCCTCCGATGTCCGGCCCGCGAAGGCGATCTCGAAATCATGGATGATCCCCGCCCCATTCAGGGCCACCCCCTGGAGAATCTTTTTTTCCATGAGATGAATGATCAGCGGGCTTAGCCCTACCTTGATGGGATGGGCTCCCATGCCGAGGATTACCGGCTTTTGCCGGGCATGGGCTTTTCCGATGCGGGCGACCGCCTCCCGAAAATCCTTCGCCGCCAGGAAACCGGGCAAGGAGTCCAGGAATTTTCTAAAAGAAGAACGGGGCAGGACAAGGCGGGCGAAGTCCTCCACCTTCACCAGGCTCTTGCGGGAGGAAAGCGGGAAGGTCTTGATGCCTTCGAGCCTCATGGGCTGGAGGGTTTTTTTTGCGGCCGGATTTCTGCTAGACATAAGCACGGACCTTCTAAAAAAATTCAAAATCGGCTTTGTTCGAAAAGTACGTGATCCATGAATTTTAGGGAATCATTCGTCAATGGCCAGAGTCTCGCCCCGCAGCCGGGATTTTCCTTAAGACCCCGGTCCTGCCGGAAATCCCCCCTGCCCCCCTTTATCAAAGGGGGGTTGGGGGGGGATTTCAG
>JACAEW010000177.1 GCA_013388675.1 Syntrophaceae bacterium
AAGAGAGTTGGCCGGGCCCAGGGCGGCATCCCGCCCGGGGCCGGACATCCTGAGGCAGCGGTTCTTCCATCGGGTCGCGTCGGAAATGAATGGGGTTGTCCCTGTTTAAGCTGGGATTTCGTTTGAGGGGAGGGGAAAGGCCGGCATGGAAAAAAGGACTCTAGGGAAGACGGGGTGGTCCCTATCGGCTATCAGCTTCGGGGCCATCAAGCTTTCCCGGATCAGCCTGAACGAATGCGATGCCCTGTTGAACCGGGCGCTGGATTCCGGGATCAACTTCATCGACACCGCGGACTGTTATGGGGACAGCGAGGAAAAGATCGGCCAAGTATTGAAGAAAAGACGCCGAGAGTTTTATCTATCCACCAAGGTGGATGAGCGGGATCGGGCGGGCGTGCGGGCCAAGCTGGACCGCTGCTTACGGCGACTGCGGACCGAATGGATCGATCTCCTTTTTTTCCATGACGTGCGGGGAGGGGAATACGAAAGGATTTTTAGCACCGGGGGCCTGGAGGAGCTGCAAAAGGCCCGGCAAAAGGGGGAAATCACCCACATCGGAATCAGCATTCACAATAACCTCGCCATGATGCGGCAAGCCGTGGAATCGGGAGTCTTTTCCGTTTTGATGGTCGCCTACAGCGCCCTCGATGAGGACCGCCTCACCGCGGACCTGCTCCCCCTGGCCGCATCCAAAGACGTCGGGTTGGTCGCCATGAAGCCCCTGGCCGGCGGCCGCCTCGCCGATATTCCCGCCGGGGGATGGGACGCTGCCCGGTTCCATGGAGAGTCGCCCGCCCAGATTGCCCTCCGGTACGTGCTCTCCAACCCTCATATCTGCTGCGCCATTCCCGGTATGATGGCCAGGAATGAACTGGAGGAAAATCTTCGGGTTGGGCGGAGGCCGAGAAAACTGTCTGCAGAGGAAATCAAGGAATTCATGGCCCTGGCCGTCGAAGCCGGAAAAGGATTCTGCCGCAACTGCGGCTATTGCCTGCCTTGCCCTGAAGGGATCCCCATTCCCGATATATTCCGCTACGAAAACTATTACCGCCAATATGGCTTAAAGGACTGGGCCAAAGAACAATACCGGGCACTTGCTTCCAACGCTCAGGCCTGCTCCGATTGCCGGACCTGTACCGAAAAGTGCCCTTACGGGGTGTCCATTCCCTCGGGATTGAAGAAGGCTCACAATCTCCTGATGCATCCTTAAAGATTCGGGATCCGGGATTTTCTTTTTTCTCTTTTTTGATTCCTCATTCCGAATTCCGCATTCTTTATGCTGGGCGGGGAT
The DNA here is from genome assembly GCA_013388675.1 of Syntrophaceae bacterium. Classification (GTDB taxonomy): domain Bacteria; phylum Desulfobacterota; class SM23-61; order SM23-61; family SM23-61; genus SM23-61. The sequence goes on from JACAEW010000177.1 coordinate 1,292, forward strand.
CCATGTTTTACAGGGCTCTATTCAATTTCCGGATAAGAGCGCTGAACCCGGTTCGGCTCATTTTCGCTATCTACATCTTCGGCTTTGCCTACGGGACCCGGAACCACATCGTCGATATCCTCGCCGACGGTTGGCTGGGGTACGATTTTGTCCCCCTCCCCATCAACCTATACTGGACCCTTCTGACTTTTTTCGATCCCCTGACGATTTTTCTTCTCTTAACCTTTCCCAAGGCGGGAATCATCCTTTCCCTTCTGATTATGACTACGGATATTGCCATTAACACGGGGGTCACGGTATATTTTTACTACCAAACGGGTATGCTGACCCTCGACCGGTTGCCTTTGCAGATTGCCTTTGGAATATTCGTTTTCCTTACTTCACCCCTGGCTTGGAAGAGGGTCAAAGGTCCAACGCCGGGTTGACGCCCAAAATCGAGCAATAGGAGGAATGGAAAATGCTAAAAGAGGTCGAAGCCTATTTGGCGAAACTCGGGGATTTGAGAAACCAGGCCAAGACCCTGCTGGAGGGTTTGCCGCCGGAGGCCCTGGACTGGCGGCCCATCCAGGGGGAAGGGGAACTCGCAACCAATTCCCTGGCCGTGCTGGCCGTCCACCTGGCCGGGTCGCAGACTTACTGGATGAAGGAGATCATCGGTCGGACGCCCATCCATCGGGACCGGGAGGCGGAATTCACCGCCAAAGGCATTGGCGTAGCTGCAATGAAGGCTAAACTCGACGCCGCCGGAAAGGTTGCCGAGGATGTCCTGTCTTCCCTAACCGAAAGCCAGTTGGCGGAAGGAAGGATGTTTCGGGATAAACCGATTACCGTCCGGGGGGGAATTCTGCAGGTCCTCGACCACTTCTCCCAGCACATCGGCCACATGCAGCTAACCCGGCAGTTGTGGATGACCAAAGACCGGAAATAAAGCCCCGGCTTGGGGTTCATAAAACGACCGCCAGGGCGGCCCCCGCCGGTCTCCGCCATGCGGTCGGAATAGAAAAGGAGGGGGAACATGGCCGAAAAGAAGACCATAAAGGTAAAGACCTTTACCACCGAGTTGAGGGAGTTCAAAGCCATGCGGGAGCTGGGCGACCTGGATGACCGGGTGAACAAGTTCCTCAAGGATAAGAAGGTCAAAAAGGTCGTATCGGTCAGCGACGCCGCGACCACCGATAACACCGGCGCTTCGATCGGGTTGATTCGCGTCCTGACTTACGAGACTTAGGGCCTCCTTTACCACCTATAGGGCCATCGCCTCCAATAGGGGTATGCGTAAGGCGACCAGTAGGGCCCCCAGTAGGGAGGGTAATCCCAGTACGGGTAGCGATCGTAGCGGGGGTCTATTTTTTCCCAGAGATGGATTTCTTTGGCCCGAATTACCGGGTAGCCGTACTGGATACCCCCCAAGGGGAGGGTTTCTTTCCCGGTGATCTCACCGGCCACGGTTATCTCCCGCCCTTCCTTGTAAATAACGGGGTCCAGAAAGCCGGCATGTCGAACGATAAACCGTCCGGCGGAAGAGTCCGGGTTTTTGGGCCTTTTTTCTATATCCAGCTCGGCCTGACGAACCTCCAGAATCGTTTCATCCTGCCGGTTGGTCGTCTTCACAATCACTCCCCCCCATAAAACCATCTTGCCCACTAGATCTTGCGGATTTTTATAGACGGTTTGATAGGTTAAGTTTTCGTCCACTTGCCGCATCACTTCCTTTGAAAGCGGTGCGCAGGCCCAAAGGATTCCGGCCACTGCCAGCAGGACCGCAGAAAGCCTTCTCATCGGTGGATCCCCACTCCTACCCCGATCCCAAAATGGAACCTGGGACTGGTTGAATCTTCCGGCTTCCATAAATGGTGCTCCCGGGGAGTCAGCACGGGATAGGCATAATCCATCTCCTTCAGGGGCTGCACTCTTTTTCCCATTACTTCTCCCAGAACCGTGATCTTTTTTCCCGGGGTGTAAATCGCCGGGTCGGCGAAGCTTTCGAAGCGAATCAGGAATCGCCCGGAAGAGTCATCCGTATCTTTGGGCTTGTTCTCCCAGTCCAAGGGTTTTTGAAGGACCTCGACCCAGGTTTCTCCCTCCCGGGTAGTCGTTCCCAGAATCTGCCCGCCGGTCAGGATGATTTTACCCCGGTACTGCTCCGGATCCTTGATCAGCATCTGAAAATTCAAGTTGGGATCGGCTAATTTAAGCGATTCCTGGGGAATCGCCCGGGTACAGGCCGCTACAAAGCATATCAGAATGATCAGGATGAATAATCTCATTTAACCTCTCTCCTTCCCCAAAAATACCCGGAGAAAATATTTTTCCTTTGGTTTTATTATACCAAAATCCCCCATTCTCAGAGAAACTTTGCGGGTTTTCCTTTACCTTTATCCTTCCTGCCATTGTTCGGATAGAGTAAGATGCGAGTCGTGGCTTTACCTTTTTGAATATTGGTGGTATCTTTCTCTCCCAAATTTTTATCAACCAGGCAGTTGCAGGAACCCCCCTTCGCCTTCTTTCAAAAGGTGGACGGAGGGGGATTGTAGGAAGGCCAATTCAAAAATATGGAAAAAGGCGATCGCTCTTTTCCCGAACCGGTTGGGGGCCGCCTCCCGGCCCTCATGCTCTCCTTCACCTTCATCATCGGGTTCATCCTCCACCTTCTTCTTTTCGCCACGGCTCCCCTGGTCTCCATCATCATGGAGGAGATGAACTTGTCCCATGCGGAATTCGGAATGGTCTATTCCGCCTCCATGCTCAGTTTAATTTTATTCCGCATCCCCTGGGGATTTTTCGGAGACCGGAGGGGATACCTACTTTCCCTGCGGATTGCCCTGCCCCTCGTTGCCGCTTCATCCCTGGCCAGGACTTTTTCCCCAAATTTTGTCACCCTCCTGGCGAGCCAAATCCTTCTTGGCCTGGGACTGGCCTCGGTTTTCCCCTGCCTCCCCATGATAATAAAGGAATGGGCCGGCGGGAAATCGGTGGGGTTGGCCACCGGAATCTACATTTCCGGGTTTGCCGCGGGAAATGCCGCCGCTCTGGGGATCACTCCTCTTTTGCTTTCAGGGATGGCCTGGCGCTCCGTGCTTCTCCTTTACAGTATTCTGGCCGTCGTCCTTTCCCTCCTATGGTGGGGCTTGGCGAAAAGCTCCATGCGGGGAACGGGCGGAGTCCGCCGCCGGAGCTTTGCAAGGGTCCTAAGAGACCCCCTGGTCTGGGTCCTCCTGCTGTTTATGAGCTCGGCCATGGGAAGCTACGATACCCTGGCGACCTGGATGCCCAAGGTGCTGGAGATGAAAAAAATTTCCGGGGCCTTGGCTTCCTTTCTTCCCCTCGGTTTCTTTTTTGCCGGGCCGGTTGTGGGGTGGGTGTCCGACCGCTTGCCGAATCGGAAAAAAATCGTTTTGATTCTCGGATCAATCAGCGCCGCCTCAATCGCCGGGATTAACTTTGCCCCCTTGGCCCTTTTGCCCGTTAGCATCTTTCTGGCGGGTTTTTCCACCATGGGCGTTCTCACCCTGACACTAGCCCTGCCGGCGGAAATGGATAGATTCTCCTCTTCCATCGGGACCGTAATCGGCCTCGTCTCTTCCCTCGGAAACGTGGGCCCGCTGATTATGCCGGTGGTTTTCGGCTGGCTGATCGACCTGACCGGGACTTTCCAGCCTTCGGTCTTTTTTGTGGCCCTGGTTGCCGGGGCCACCTTCCTTCTGGGAGCGGGCGGAACCCAAGCCCCGAGGCCCAAATAGCCGCCGAACCCCCGCGGATTCTTTCTTCTTGCAAAAGGAAGGAAGGAAATTTAGACTCTCACCCAGATGAAATATTTCGCGAAGGAGGCCTTTATGGAGCAGGATCTTCGACCGGAACTTGCGGCTTTTGCCAAGGCCATGGAAACGCGCCTTAAGGAGAATGCCCACCGGGGGGATTGGAGGACTTACAATTTTTATTACCTGGCCGCATGCCTGGCCGCCAACCTGGGCCACATGATTCGGGCTTACCAGGCCGACAAACCGGAATCCATCCTTAAAGGCGCGGTGGACATGGCGAATTATGCCCTGATGATCTCCGACCTGTATGGCGGTCTAGCGACCCGAAAAAGGTAAGAGGGGGGTTGGGTCGAGCCCGGACGATCATGGAGGACTTGTTCTATTTTAAGCTCTTCCTGGCCTTCGCCGTGGGAAGCACGATGGTCACTTTGGCCACCGTGGCCGCGGAAAGCCTGGGCAGCAAAATCGGCGGTCTCATCGGCGGCATTCCCTCGGCGGTGGCCATCTCCCTTTTTTTCATCGCCTACACGGAAACCCCGCGGCTGGCCTCGGAAGCCACCAACATGGTTCCTCTCACCATGGGGCTCAACGGTCTCTTCCTGGTTGTCTATGTGGGCTTGGCCAAATGGGGGGCCTGGATGGCGATGGCCGGTGCTCTTTTTTTCTGGTTTGCCCTGGCAGGTCTCGTCCTTTTTTTAAAATTCAACAACTTCTCCTTCTCGTTGCTGTTTTACCTTCTTTCCCTGTTCGGGTCCTACCTGATATTGGAAAAATGCTATCACCTTCCGTCCACGGAAAAAATTTCGCTCCGTTACACCCCCCTGCAAATCCTTTCCCGGGCCCTTTTCAGCGGGGCCATGATTTCCGGCGCGGTTTACTTGAGTCGGGTTGCAGGACCCGTCTGGGGGGGAATGATGGCCCCTTTTCCGACTATTTACATCTCCACCCTGATCATCCTGGCAAGATCCAAGGGCGTGGAGTTCTCCCGGAGGATTACCAAGCCCCTCTTAATCAGCGCCATGATCAACGTGGTTGTTTATGCCACCGCAGTCCGTTATTTCTACCTTCTCTTCGATTTGGCTCTTGGAACGGTGCTGGCTCTGGGAGTATCGGCCATGAGCACTTATGGAATATACTGGTTCATGAAGAACAAAATGAAATGACACCTGAAATGCGGAATTCGGAGTGCGGAATGCGGAAAAGGCCTCACGAGTCATCGAATTCCCTTATCTAATCTCCCCTCCCTTTGGAAAAGGGAGGCCGGGAGGGATTTTCCGGAAGGCTGTTTCAAACCTGAACAGGCATAATAATTTCTAGAACAGGAGGAGTGGCCATGGGAAAATTCAAGGAATACGGTTCTTACGATGCCATGGGGCTGGCCGAGCTGGTCCGCAAAAAGGAAGTGCAACCCCTCGAGCTGGTGGACGCAGCCATCGAACGGGTCGAGCGCTTGAATCCGACCCTCAATGCGGTGATCACCCCTCTCTTTGATCAGGCCCGGAAGGCGGCTTCCGGGGACCTGCCCCAAGGCCCTTTTACCGGGGTCCCCTACCTGCTGAAGGACATCGGCGCCATGCTGGGCGGGGTCCGCATGACCATGGGCACGGCCTTCCTCCAGGACTTCGTGCCAGACCACGACAGTGAGCTCGTGATTCGCCTGAAGCGCTCGGGTTTGATCTTCGTGGGAAAGACCAGCACCCCTGAATTGGGAATTCTGCCCACCACTGAGTCGCGCCTTCTGGGCCGCACCCGAAATCCCTGGAACCCCGATCGGACAACCGGGGGGTCCAGCGGAGGGGCGGCAGCGGCGGTGGCCGCCCGGATCGTACCCGCTGCCCATGCCAATGACGGGGGGGGATCGATCCGCATCCCCGCCTCCTGCTGCGGGGTTTTCGGTTTGAAGCCCACTCGCGCCCGAAATCCCTTGGGGCCGGACCTGGGAGACATGTTCGGGGGGTTGGTGGCGGAACATGCGGTAACCCGCTCGGTGCGGGACAGCGCCGCCATCCTCGACGCCACCTCCGGCCCGGATATCGGCGACCCCTACTGGGCTCCACCGCCGGCCCGCCCCTTCCTCCAGGAAGTGGGGGCCCATCCTGGAAAGCTCCGGATCGCTTTCACGGCTTCAGGGGTCGCGGGTATCGAGACTCATCCCGACTGCGTAGAAGCGGTAAAAGATGCGGCCAAGCTTTGTGCAGACCTGGGGCACACGGTGGAAGAAGCCGTCCTCCCGGTCAACCGGGAATTAATCAAGCAGGCCTTTATGGTCCTATGGACGGCAGGAACCGCCTGGACGATTGATGGATTGGGGATGGCGAGGGGGAAAATGCCTGCTCCCGACTACTTCGAGCCGCTTACCTGGGCCCTTTACGAAATGGGAAAAAAGCAGACCGCCTCGAGCTATCTTCTTTCTCTGACCCTGCTCCAGAGGATCGCCCGGGAACTGGCCCGCGCCTCCTTGAAATATGACGTATGGATCACTCCTACCCTGGCCGAGCCCCCGGTGCCCCTGGGGACTTTCGACTCTCCCCCGGAAAACCCGCTGCACGGGTACCGCCGGGCGGAGAAGTTTGTCCCTTACACTCCCATCTGCAACATCACCGGGCAACCGGCCATGTCCCTTCCCCTGTTCTGGAGCCGGGAGGCCCTTCCCGTAGGGACTCATTTCATCGGAAGATTCGGGGACGAGGCAACTCTTTTCCGCTTGGCCGCCCAGTTGGAGACTGCCCGGCCTTGGTCAGGCCGGCGCCCTCCGGTTTCTGCCTGACAATCAGCCCAAGACTCCGTTGGTTGAGGGAAAAGGGCTGGGATAGAAACCCGGCCCCCCTTCATTCCCCGAAGCCTAGGCCTTTTCCCTTGTCTTTTCCCCGAGCCTGGTACCTCCACCCTTGAACCTGTATTTATCCCCAGACCTTGGTCATTCTCTTCTCCGGGGTGGCATTTCGGTATTCTCCCAGCCACTCGAAGACTTGGAGGATAACCCCGAGGGGGTTTCGGGGGCCGACCAGAACCTCCTTGCGCACTCCTTCGATCTCCACATAATTGGATGTCTTCACGCCATGGGCGTGAAGATGATCCATGAACTTCTTCAGGTCATCCACCTCGATCCCCATGTGCTGCATGGTCTCCCCGGAGCGTTCGATATGCTTGGCCACGAACCCCTCCGGGCTGGTGGACTCCAGGAAAGAGAAGATATTTTCCCCCAGCCGGTAGATGGCCACTTTGTATTTTTCCTTCTCGTTCACGTTCTCCACGATAAACTTCGCCCCCAGGAGCAATTCCAGCTTTTTCTTGGTTTCCTCCAGATTTTTTACCGCAACGGCTATGTGATCCACTTTCTTAAACATTTCTTTTCCTCCTCTTAAGATTCGTTCTTGCATCGGAATTTACCACAAAGCCCGAAGATGTGAAAAAATCCCCTTATCCCCCCACCCTGGCCCTCCCCGAAGGTGTGAAAAATTTGAATTTTAGTCATCACCCCGGCGAAAGCCGGGGTCCTTTAAGTTCGTAGCGCATAAAAAACAATGGATTCCGTCTTTCGTCGGAAGACCGTGAAAAAGAGCCAAACCAATTTTTTCACACCTTCCCCCCGGAGACGGGAAGTTTGTTCTTGGTAAAAACCGAAAAACAGTTCGTTGAATTGGTACTGATTCCATATAAATTTTCCGGGGTCTTCTCCCAATCGGGTGGGTGCTTAAGGAAGATTTTGAGCCTCCCGGGTCTACCCTGCCGGAAGAGAGTTGGCCGGGCCCAGGGGGGCATCCCTCCCGGGGCCGGACATCCTGAGGCAGCGGTTCTTCCATCGGGGCGCGTCGGAAATGAATGGGGTTGTCCCTGTTTAAGCTGGGATTTCGTTTTAGGCGAAGAGATCGGGGACCGGTGCCTTGCGGAAGCCGGGCCAGCGCTCCGGAACCCCGGATTTTTCCCGCCGAGGCTGTCCCGCCCCGGGCGGGATGCCCCCCTGGGCCTGTGCGATGCAGTCGTTTTCTCCCTCTTGACCCCCTCGAATGGGGGAAGACCCATTTGCCGCTCCCGTGGGAATGGAGACTTCAGGATGAAGAAAAAGGGACCGGGTCTTGAAATATCCTTCTCGGAAGCAGCCTATGATCGACAAGGAATCCCTTCCTCCAAGGATAGGTGAGGGTCCTGTATTTACCTACCTTCGGATTTCGGGTTGGGGCCATTTGGGGTCCTTAAATTCCTGGATCTCTACCAGGTAACCTGCCGGGTCACGCACAAAGAGGTGATAGATGTTAAATTTATCGTTGAATTGGGGGGTCTTCTCGAAGACGAGAGGGAACTGCTTGAGGTATTCATACCAGCCGTTCACCTCCTTGGTCACAAAGGTGATGATGATCCCCTTTTTCTCTTTTGGTGGGTCCATTTGAACGCAAACCCCCAAAAATGCGTTTGGGGCTACCCGGAAAATCCGGCAGGGACCCTGGTCGAGAACCATCTCCAAACCGATGATCTTTTCATAGAATTGGCAGGTCTTTTCCAGGTCCTCGCAATAAATGAAGGAAACGAACTGATCGAAAATCTTTGGTTTCATTGGTTATCTCCCTGCAGCAATTTCATGGCCTAAGCGCAAATTTGAGATCACCCCCCCAGCGACCTGGAGGGCAACCACAAGGCAATTCCGGGGAAGACGGTAATCAATGCCGCGGCGATAATCAGCAGCAGGCAAAAAACCCACGAATCTTTGGCAATCGAGAAGAGGTCTCTTTGGGTCATCCCCTGGAGCACAAAAAGGTTGAACCCCACCGGCGGAGTCACCTGGGCGATCTCGGCCATGACGACCATGAATACTCCCAGCCAAACCGGATCAAAACCGGCATTTTGGATCAGAGGCAAAACAACCGGTATGGTTAGCACGATCATCGACATACTATCGATAAAGCACCCCATGACCGTATACAGAACACAAAGAGCGGCCATGAGCGAATAGGGATGCAGATGCATATCCACCACCCATTGGGCAAGAGCCCGGGGTACGCCCGTGTAGGCCATGGCGGAGGTTAGAAAGGAGGCCCCCGCGAGGATGAAGCATATCATGCAGGATAAGGTGGTGGTCCCCAACAGGCTGGCCTTAAAGTTTTCCCAGGTAAGCGATCCGGAGATTCGCGCCACCAGGAGGGCGCCGATCACCCCCCCGGCTGCCGCCTCCGTGGCGGTGGCGAATCCCAGGTAAAGGACGCCCATAACCGCCAGCAGTAAGAGCATGACCGGCAGGAGTTCCTTCCCCGCGGCCAGCCGATCCTTCCAGGAAAATTCCTGCTCCTGGGTGGGTACGATGCCGGGCTTCAGCAGGGCCATCGCCATGATGTAGCCGGAATAGAGCGACATGATCAGAATCCCCGGGCCAAACCCTGCGAGGTAGAGGCGGACTAAAGAGACTTCAGCCGCGACGCCATAAACGATCATGATGAGCGAGGGGGGAATCATGAAGCCCAGGGTTCCCGACCCGGCTAGCGTCCCCAAACTCATCGCCCGATCATACCCGCGCCGCTCAAGCTCAGGAAGGGACATCTTCCCGATGGTGGCGACGGTTGCCGCGGAAGACCCGGAAACGGCTGCAAAAATGCCGCAGGCGATTACGTTCACATGCAGGAGGCGGCCGGGCAGCCATCCCACCCAGGGGGCGACCCCGCGGAAAAGGTTTTCGGAGAGCTTGGTTCGGAACAGAATTTCACCCATCCAGATGAACAGGGGAAGGGCGGCCAGCGTCCAGGACGCCGAGGATGCCCAGAGGACTGTGGCCATGGCCTTTACTGCGGGGGCGTTGCTGAAGAGGGAGACTCCAAACCACCCCAAGCCCAGGAGGGCAATGGAAATCCAAATCCCGATGCCCAGGGTGACAAAAAGCAGCAGCAGGAAAATTATCCCGATATGAACCAGACTTAAATCCGCAAGGCTCAAAGGCCAGAATCCTCCCCGGGATTACCTTGTTTGTCGGTCCGTACCGTCCGCAGTGAAAAGCGCGACTAGGAAAGAGTCCAGAAGGGCCAAGAAAAGCAGGAGAGACCCCAGAAGCAAACCCATCTGGGGGATCCAAAGGGGAACGCTGAGCAGTCCTTGGGCAACCTCCTCAAATCGATAACTGTCAGCAACCAGGTGGATGGCTGAAAGGGCCAGCATTCCAGTCACCAGGGTGCCGACAAATAGGCTTATCAGGGTCGCCGCGCGGGCGCTGCGGCCGCGTAAACGCTCGATAATCAACGTAACCCGGATGTGTCCCCCTTTTTTAAGGGTATAGGCGAGAGCGAAAAAAATGGACGCGGCCACCGACCAAGCCGTAAAATCATCGGCGCCGCGGACCTGGTAGCCTAATTCCCGGCCGATGACCTGAATGATAATGATTACGGCGATAAGGGCCACGAAACACGCCCCCATCCATCCGCCGATATTGAATAAGGTATTTAACCCATGGCGAAGCCGGGATATCATGTTTCTCTCTGCCCGAGGGTTCAGTTTATTTTTTGCGGTAGGATTCCCAGAAGGCTTTTCCATCCGGGCCGGCCTTTTCCAGCCACTCCTGGATCATCTTCTCCCCGATGGCCTTCAGCTCGCCATAAAACTTTTCGTTCGGCTTTTCAACCTTCATTCCTTTTTCGGCGAGGGTTTTCAGGGAAGCCTCGTTGGCCTTGGCGCTCATTTCCCAGCCGCGTTTTTCGGCTTTGGCCGACGCATCGAGGATGATATCTCGGGTCTTCTTGTCCAGGCCCTCGAATACTTTGGCATTGATGAAGACCAGGTTCTTGTTGTTGAGCGCCCCCACATCGTAGAAGTATTTCGCAAAATCCCAGGACTGAGAATCCACCCCGGTGATGGCGGAAGTAATCATGGCGCTCACCACCCCCGTCGCAAATGCCTGGGGCACTTCGGCGGCTTGAATCGTGGTGGGGACCGCCCCCATGAGTTCCGCCATCCGAGCGGTGGCTGGGTTGTAAGTTCGGAACTTGATGCCTTTGAAGTCGGCCACGGAAGTCATGGGCGTCTTGGTATAGATCCCTTGCCCCGGCCAGGAAACGGCGTACAGGACGGTCATCCCCTGTTTTTTGAACCGGGCCTCAATAAACGGCCTGGTTTTTTCCCAAACGATCTTAGCCGTGTCGTAGCCCGTGGAAACAAAGGGGATTCCATCCAGCTGGAAAAAGGGGTCTTCATTTCCGTAGGCGGAAAGCAAGATCTCTCCCAAAGCTGCCTGTCCGGTCTGTACCCCTCGCTTGATATCGGGCATCTTCAGGAGGGAGGCGTTGGAGTGGACCTTCATCTTGATCTTACCACCCGTGGCCTGCTCGACCTCCTTGGCAAACATGAGGATGTTCTGCGTATGGAAATTCTGCTCCGGATAAGGAGTGGCCACATCCCACACGGCGGCCGCCAGGAGGCCTGAGCTCGGGATGAAGGAAAGGAAACCTACCAGAATGATTGTAGACAGCGTTTTCTTCATAGTTTCAAACTCCTTTTGATTATTCTTTCGACCCAACCTGACCGTTAGGGTAAAAAAATGTACCAAAAATGCCGCCAGGTGTCAATCAAAATGAAAAATTTGCCTTGATCATATTGACAGTTAGAAACCGGAGTGGTATCGATTCTAGTGACGGAAGTTTCTATCCAGATGGAATTTCAAATCTGAAGGGGGAAACCAGGATGCAGATTGCGAAGCGGTTGGAGCCGCTCAAAGGTTTCTTCATCATGGAGATGAACATCCGCATGGCCAGGATGAGGCAGGAGGGTCGGGATGTGATCAACCTCGGGGTAGGGGATCCCGATTTCACTCCTCCGGAACACCTTCTTCAAACCTTGCAGGAGGCAGTGGGCCGCCCTGAAAACCATCACTACCCCAGTTTCTACCCCATCCAGCCATTGAAGAATGCCATCGCCGGGTGGTACAGGCGCCGGTTTGGAGTCGATCTCGACCCCAACAGCGAAGTCCTTCCCCTCCTGGGATCGACGGACGCCCTCTTCCTGGTCCATCTCTGCCTGATTGATCCCGGGGATATCGGTCTGGTTCCCGACCCTTCCTATTCCTCCTATCAGGCATGCGTTCAACTGGCGGGCGGGCTGGTGGAGAAAGTCCCCCTCCTGAAAGAGAATGGTTTTCTCCCCGATCTGGACAAGATTTCCTCCGGAGTATCCAAAAAGGCTAAAATGATCTGGATCAACTATCCCAATAACCCCACGGGAGCAACGGCGCCTCCGGCATTTTTCAAAAAACTCATCGCCTGGGCCAAGGCCTACGATGTGGCCGTGGTTTCCGACAACGCCTATTCCGAGGTCTACTTCGACAACCACCGGCCGGTGAGTTTCATGGAATTCCCCGGGGCCCGGGAAGTGGGAATCGAGATTCACTCCCTTTCCAAGTCCTACAACTGTTGCGGATGGCGCGCCGGGATGGCGGTGGGAAATAAGGACCTCTTGGCCGCCTTGGCCAGGGTGAAAAACCACTCCGACCGGGGCATGTACTATCCCATGCAACTGGCCGCCGTCAAGGCCTTGAGCAGCCCCGATGACTTCATGGAGCGAAGGAATCGGATCTTCCAGGAGCGGCGGGATGTACTGGTCGAGGGTCTCAATGGGATCGGCTTGAAAGTTTTTCCTCCCAAGGCCACCTTTTATCTCTGGGCCAATGTTCCCTCGGGTTATACCTCTCAGGATTTCTGCATCAAGGCTCTGGAGGAGACGAATGTTTGGATGATCCCGGGTTCCATCTATGGGAAATACGGGGAGGGATACCTGCGGATCGCCCTGACGCACCCGGTGGAGCGTCTAAAAGAAGCCGTCGGCCGGTTAAGCCGGTTTATGCCATGAAGCCCTGAAGCACCCGGTTTAAAGGACGAATTTCCCTAGGTTCCCCCTCTCCGCGCCCGGGCGCAATGGGAGAGGGGGGGTGAAGGTCATTTTTAGCGCCCTCAGGGAGGGGAGGAGAGAATGAAGAATGCCGTTTTACCTGAGCAGGTAAGGAATCTCCACGTAGAGCGCCTCTTCCGGGCATTCGATTTCGCAGGGCAGGCAGAACCAGCAGGTGCGGATGCCGAAGGGCACGCCGCAGTCCAGGCAGCGCTCGGCTTCGGCCAGGGCCTCCTCTTTTGAATAGCCTTTCGCCACCTCCTCGAATCCTTTTCTTTGAGGCAAAGGAACAGCCGGCATGGCGATTCGCTGTCGCGGCTTGGCCCGGGAAAAGTCCGGTTCGAACTGCAGCTCGTAGAGGGTCGGATTGACCCGGCCGTATTCCAAATCCTCTCCCTGCAGCAAGCGCTGGATGGACAGGGCCGCTTCCTTTCCCTGGGCCATGGCTTCGACCAGGGTCTGGGGGCCTTTTAGAAAATCGCCGGCGCAAAAGATTTTCGGCCGGGGCGTTTGAAAAGTCACGGAATGGGAACGGACTCCCTCCGGACTATACAAAGAGGGGGGCAGCATTTCCCTTTCGGCCTTCTGTCCAATCGCCAGAATTACGGTGTCCGCAGGAAGGTCCAAGGCCGTCTTCTCATCGTAGCTCGGGCGGAAAATCCCCTGCGAATCGCAGACCGCCATGCATTTCTTGAAGCTGACCCCGGCGACCTTACCGCCATTCATCCTGAATCGCATGGGTCCCCAGCCGTTTTGGATGTCAACCCCCTCTTCCTCGGCTTCGGCCACGCTCCAGCGGAAGGCGGGCATTTCATCTTTTTTCTCCAGGCTAACGAGATGGACCTTCCGGGCGCCCAGGCGCAGGGCCGTCTGCGCCGCATCCACGGCGGCGTTGCCCCCTCCTACAACGATCACCCTCGGTCCAACCCGGGGCGGGTTTTTCTCCCGCACCCTTTTCATGAAATCCAGCGCTTGCATGACCCCCTGAGCATCTTCTCCGGACACTCCAAGGCGGGGCTGCCCGTAAGCCCCTAAGGCCAAAAGGACGGCATCGTTTTTCTCTTCTAATTTTTCAAGGTCCAGGTCTTTTTCCAGGGTCCGGTTCGCCTGAAAATCAATCCCCATGGCCTTTATGAAACCAAGTTCCCGTTCCAAAACCTCCAAGGGAAGGCGAAATTCAGGGATGGCCCAGCGCATGAGTCCTCCGGGGGCCGATTCCCGGTCATAAAGGGTCACCCGGAATCCCCAGGACCGGAGGTAAAAGGCCGCGGTCAGTCCGGCCGGACCCGCCCCCACGACGGCAATTTTCTGGGAGCGATCCGGGACGGCCGGGGGCCTCCAGCACTTCCCATCCTGGTCCGCGAGAAAACGTTTCAAATCCCGGATGGCCACCGGCTGCTGGTCCACCTTGATGCGGTTGCAGGCCGCCTCGCAGGGCCGGGAGCAGACCCGTCCCAGGATTCCTCCGAAGGGAACGGCCTCCCGCACCTTCTCCAGCCCCTTATCCATTTTACCCTGGACCAAATGATGGATATAGCCCTGGCAGTTCATTCCCACCGGGCAGGCCTGGCGGCAGGGCGAAAGCTGGAGGCGCAGATTGTCCAGAACGCACACCTCCACGCACCGGGCGCAGGCGGTGCATTTGCTCCGATCGATCCGTATATTGTCATTCAGGCTGGTGAGCAGGTTGAAATCCATGGTTCCTCCTTACTGCATTCTAAGGATCGGGCGGTGGGAAACCCGAATCTCTTCCGGGTGGGTCCCTCTCTTCAGCATGATGTGCTTCCGCCAGTTCTCATCGTCCTTCTTGGGGAAATCGGCACGGTAGTGCCAGAACCCCCATCGGCTTTCTTTCCGCTCCAAAGAAGCGGTGGCCGAGAGGGTCGCGCAGAGGATGATGTTCTCCACCTCCAGGACCTTGAAGAGATCGTGGATATGGCGGACGCGGACTTTTTCGCGAATTTCCTTTCGGAAGCGGTCCATCCACCAGAGGGCCATGTTCAGCTTGTAGGCATTCTTGGGCGGGGTCACGTAATCGCTGATCAGCCGCCGCACTTTGTATTCGAACTCCTCGACGGAAACTTCTCCCCCTTTTTGTTCCATGCGCCGGAAGAGGTCCTTTTTCAAGGTGGCCAGGCCCGGCGTCTCCGCTCCCCGGGAAGCGGGATTTTTCCGTGCGTATTCGGAAGCTTCCTCGGCGGCGATCTCCCCATATACAAAGGCCCCGCTCAGGTGTCCCCGCGCTACCAGGGAGACGTCTCCGGCGGCATAGAGACCGGAAAGAGTAGTGGCCGCCTTTTCGTTCACGAAAATTCCCGTCATGCCGTGGCCTCCGCAGAGGTAATACTCCGTGGGCCAAAGTTCAATATCCCCGGTCCGGAAATTGACTCCCCGACCTTCGAAGAACCGTTGCTGGACAGGCCGCTCGGTGGAAAAGAGGATGTCTTCGATCTCCCGGATCTTCGCCTCGGGGAGGTGTTTCATCCGGATGCGGAGCGGCCCCTGATCTTTCCGGTGCTCCAGGATCATGGACTTGATGGAAGGATGGCTGTCCTCCAGGTGCACATCCATGGCGGTGAGAAGGTGAGCTCCCCGGGTCAGGGTGATGTAGAGGAGAGGGGCGTTGATGTCCTTGATGATGTAGTAGTTCAGGGTGTATTCGAACCCGGTCATCTCGGCCCCGGCGCGGTAGGCCATGGCATAACCGTCGCCCGTGTTGCCGGGAAAGTCATACACCCCGTACAAGTACCCGTTATTGGGAAGGCCGAAACGCGCCGTTCCCCCCGCGGTCAGGACCACCGAACCGGCATGGCAGACCACCAGCTCGCCGGTATGGATGTTGATGCCCACCGCCCCGACGACCCGGCCCTCTTCCATGATCAGCTCCAGGCCCATGACCCGGTTGAAGACCCGGCAGCCCAGGCTCATGAGCCTCTTGGCCAGGATGGTTTTCAGCTCGGGTTCTTTCATGCTCAGGCAGAATTTTCCCTTGGGATGGACCTGAAGAAGTTCGTAGTTGCCGTCCGGGTCCTTCGGGAAAAAGACCCCCCAGCTTTCCAGCTTCTTCATGAGCGGGTAGCTTCTCTCGGCCATACGGTAATTCACCGGCTCATCCATGATCCCCTCGCAGGCCATGCCGTTGGACTCCACATACAGCTCGGGGGTCGTATGGCCCGGGACGGCCACGATGTTCAGGGCGTCCATTCCCCGGGCGATGCACCCGCTGTAAAGGATATGCCCTTTCTCAAAGACCAGGACTTCCTGCGCGGGGTCCACTTCCTTGGCCCGGATGGCGGCCATGGCCCCTGCGCTTCCTCCGCCGATGACCAGGACATCGGCCTTCACGTGGGTTTCTCGAAAATCCATGGAACCTCCTGAAAGTAAGTGCCTCAAGTGGGCTTACATGTACTCAAGTGCCTCAAGTTAAAATCACCCCCGCCCTGACCTTCCCCCATCCGGGGGGAGGAAAGCGGGAAGGCCCCCAAAATTCCCCCCTTTGTGGGAGGGGGTTATGGGAGGGGGATAAAAAAGGAACTCCCTATGCCATCGAGTTAAGGGAAAGAACGAAGCTGGATAGATCACTTCATATGATTCCGCATTCGCCGCTCCGAAATCGGCATGAAAGACAATTCGGGTGCCTATCCATCATCCAATCATACGTTATCAGGGCTTCTCCTTCAAAGTATTTTTCATTCATCCACGAAATCCCTCGCAAGGAAAGCTTAGATTTACTTGCTCGATGTTGGGGGAGGAGGGAAAGGGGCCGAGTAAGGGGCTTGCCGGATCGCTCGGTAAACCTGATGAATCATGGTGTTGAAATCGAATACCGGCAGTTGAACCGTTGCCTGCACCGCAGCCGCATAGGGGGGCAGGTTGGCACACTCCAGGAGAATCGCTTTCACCCGGCTTTCTTCCCGAATCAATTCCCGGGCAGCCTCCACGACCTCTTGTTGAATGGCTGAGAAATCCAAAGCTCCCGCCCCCCCGAATATGGCTTCCCGGAAAGCCGGGCGTTCCTCCAACCCGACCACCATGACAGCACCGGGGTCCTCCAGACCGGCGAATCGAAGGTGGAGCATTGTTAGGTGAACCGAATGGGCGGTGAGAATGCCGATCCGGTCCTCTGAACCGATGATTCTTCGGATGAAGGGAAGCTGGAGAAGGCTGGAGACAAAGACCGGTACGGGAAGCGCCCGTGCGAGTTCCTGCTGGTAAAGGATCATGAAACCGCAGGTACTGGTGATGGCCGCCGCTCCTTTTCGAATAAGCTCCCAGGCGGCCTCACGAATGGGGGGCAAAAGGCTCGGGTCTTTATTTTCGATAATCCTCCCCAGGGAAGCGGTGGGTACCTTTTGATAAAGGACCGGAAAGGGATACGTGGCCGGGTTGCCCACATCCCCGGGGGGACGGGTGATGACCGCATCGGTAACTAAGATTCCGATGGCCGCCCTGTTCTTCTTGGCATCCATGGGCATTTTCATACTATTTTGGGGGATGATCTGTCAACTGAAAGTCGGCGGCCAAGCTCGCGGAAAGCACCGAGCTCCCGGTGGCCATTGATTCCAGGAATCGGATCTCCGGCTGGTCGAGCTCGTCGAGAGCCGCCGGGAGACCCTGGTTGGAGAGATCGAGGAAGAGATGAAAGATCTATATTCCCATCATCTTCGATGGGCGGCCCCCTTAAGCCTCTTCTCTATTTTTTGAATCCCAAGAATTCAGCAATCCTGGCTGCCCAAAGCATCAGCACTGGCGCCCGGTTCGCCGCTGCTCGGTTTTTTCCCCATCTCTTTCGGAAATAAGTTTTGGTTCTTCTCCCAATCGAGTGGGTAAAAAGGGAGAAAACGAC
>JACAEW010000115.1 GCA_013388675.1 Syntrophaceae bacterium
AAGATTCCGGCGAAACCCCGTTTTCTTCTACCGATCGTACTGGTCGAAGAATTTGATGTACTTCTCCAGGAGAAGGTTTTTGTCGAATTCCCAGAAACTCTTTACCATTTCGTCCTGCTCCCGCTTGCTGAAGTATTCCAGGGCGGGGGGGAAAAAGACCTTCTCTTCTTTGGTCATATGCCCCGGGTAGATTTGCCATACACTCTTGCATATGGTCAGGATCTTCTGGGCCGCCCCGGAATCTCCTTTCATGAAATCCTCCCGGGCCAGCTCCAGGTTGGCGACGATCTTCCGGGCCTGAATGTGCTCCAGAACCAGTTCGTCCATGATTTTCTTGTGCTCGGGAAGGAGGTTCTTCATGGCTAGTTTTTCAAAAAAGATGCTTTCCTCCTTGCCGTGGTGGCAGGCGTCGGCATAGGTTTTGGCAAAGTCCATGAACCCGTCGATGAAAACCATGTCCGGCTTGATTTCAGGTTGGATTCCCCCGAGTTTCCTTTCCATCAGGTCCATCATTCGGGCAATTAGCAAATGCTCGACGGTCAATACCCCGATCGGGGTCATAAGAATATCTTCATCCATTACAAACCCTCCCCCATTTAATCAATCCATGATTGATGGTCCCATAAATAGTCAAAAATACTGCCTCCACCTTGCTGGGGGAGGGTTGGGGTAGAGGTGATGAATAGAAGGATTTCAATGGCTTAACCATCCCTCTCCCCTTCCCTTTTTCAAAGGACGGCCCGCTTTCCGAAGGATTTGGGAAAGAGGGGCCGGGGAGGTTTTAAAGGGATCATGCGTTGCTAAGGAAAGACCCCCTACATCATTTTCGCCGGCAGCCAAAGAATGATTTCCGGCCACCAGATGAACACGACAAGAGCCAACGCAATTATGACCACATACGGAATAACCCCCTGAATGATGTGCTTCGTGGTCACTTCCAAGGCTGGGTCGGCGGCCCCCCTTATGTAGAAGATCGCATAGGCGAAGGGAGGGGTCATAAAGGACATCTGCAGGTTGATGCAGATAATCATGGCAAACCACAGGGCATCGAATCCCAGTTTTTCCGCGATGGGGGTGATGATGGGCACCATGATGAAGAGAATCCCCAGCCAGTCGATGAAAAAGCCCAGGATAAAGCAGATAAACATGATGATGAAAAAGACTCCCCACTTGCCCCCGCCCGCACCCAGGATGAACTTGGCAACCACTTCATCACAACCCGCCCGCATGAATATGCCGGTGAAGGAAGAGGCCAGCATGCCGATCAGAAGAACCATGCCGCTGACTTTCACGGTTGTTGAGGCGGCCTTTTTCAGAAGGTGCATGTCGAGTCTGCGATGGGCCGCAGCCAGGATGAGCGTGGCCAGGGAACCGACCCCCGCAGCCTCCGTAGGAGAAGCGATCCCGAAAAAAAGGCTCCCCAACACGGCCAGAATCAGAAAGACAAGAGGTCCGATGGCGACCGCCAGCTTCCCCGTCTTTATGAGGAAAGGCTCTTTTATTTCTCCGGGAGGAATGGGCGGGGCAATATGCGGCTGGAGAATGCATCTTATCACGATATAAAGGCAATAACAAGCGGACAGGAAAAAGCCCGGCATGAAGGCTCCCAGGAGCATTTTGCCCACGGAAAGGTTGGCCATGGGCCCGTAAATCACCAGCATGATGCTCGGCGGGATGAGGATGCCCAGACTGCCGCCCGCGCAGACCGCGCCGGCTGCCAGGGCTCTGTCGTAACCCCGCTTCACCATGGACGGGAGGGCGGTCAGGGTCAGCAGGGTGACCGAGGCGGCGATGACTCCCACCGTTGCCGCCACGATCGTCCCTAAAATGATCGTAGCCAGGGCCAGCCCACCTCTGAGACCGGCAAACCATTTATAGAGTTCATCAAAGACCCCCTCGGCCGCTCCCGAGTGTTCCAGCACGGCGCCCATGAGGACAAAACCGGGAACGGCCAATAAAACATAGTTGTTCAGCATGTCGTAAGAGCGGCTGTAGAAAATCTCGAAAGTGAGGGCGGGTCCGAAAAGGTAAATTCCCATCCAAAAGGCAACACCGCCGATGGCCAAAGCCAAAGGGTAGCCGGTTATCACAACCGCCAGCAGGATTCCCCCCAGCATAATTGCCGAAATCATCTCCGGGCTCAATTCGATCATGGGGTTTTCTTCCTCCCGAATAAAATGTCCAGGTTACGCACGAATACCGCCAGGCCCTGCAGCAGGAACAGAAAGAGGCCGATAAACACCGCGGTCCGGATGGGGCCTATGCGGGCGTACCAGAAGGTCTGCATATCTCTCTCGTCGATGGACCAGGCATACCACGTCCACCCTGCAGCGGAAATCGTAAGCGCCCCGATGACCGGGAAGAAAAACAACAGCCCACAAACGACCTCAAAGATCGCTTTTCCCCTCGCGGAAAGCATGCGGGTGACAATGTCGATCCGCACATGCCCATCCTGGCGCATGATATTTCCCATGGAAAGGATATACATGGCGGCGGCGAGCATGGTGACAATGACCGGGAGTTGAATGGTCGGTTTGTTAAACCCGTACCGGAGCAGCACCTCAAAGCAAACCAATCCGGTGAAAGTATAAACCAGCACCCAGAGCCAACTCCCCAGCGTTTCATTCATTCGATCGATGATCGGCAAGAATCGTCTCACAGTGAATCATCCTCCTCGTTTGTTCCCAGGGATGTTTCCACATTTTTGAATGAGGTAGGCAGGTTCCCCCCTCAAAAAGCCGGGGAACCTGCTCCGGGTTCAGTTCTTGCAAAATACCTTTCAAGGAATCCGGGAAACGCAGCCAGGAAATCATTGAATCGGCCCCGTTCCCCGAGCAATGGCTTCCTTGACCTATTTACCCATTGAGGGCAATCCGTAAAGATTCTTCCACATTTCTTCGAACTTCAGCTGGGAGGTCAGGATTTCATTCATGGAGGCATGCTTGGCCGCCTGCTCCTTCAGGTACTTATTTGCCAGGGGGATAAATGCGTCATCGATGGAACTGGGGAGACTTTCCACGATGACTCCCTTTTCTTTGAAGCCCACTACCGCTTTGGCGTTGTCGGCCACCAGCTTGGCGTGGTATTCGACTTCCGCTCCCTTAAGGCAATTCAGAAAGATGGCTTTGAGGTCCTCGGGCAAAGCCTCCCACTTATCCCGGTTAACCTGGATCTCGTACATCTCCCAAGGGGCCCGGGTCGGGCTGAGGTAATAGTACTTGCCCACCTCATACAATTTCATCGTGTAATCGAAAGAGGGGCAGCTGCATTCATAGGCATCGATGATCCCCCGCTTCATGTTCTCGAAGACTTCCCCCAAAGGCATGAAAACCGTGCCCACACCCATCTGGGACAGGACAATCCCGCCGTCGCCGGAAGCCCGCATCTTGAGCCCCTTGAGGTCCTGCGGCCCTTTCAGCGGTTTATTCAGGTGGATCCACCCCTCGGGCAGACCATGAAACCCGCCGATGTTCATGAATTTATAGCCCATCTGCTTATACCATTTATTCACCAGCTCGCGGCCTTCAGTCTCGAACCACATCATGTGCCCCAGGGGCGATAATCTGGCGCCCACGCGCTGGGAGATAATGCCGCCGAACGGAACTTCGGGCACCATGTACGAACCCCCGGTGGCGGCATAGTCCAGGACCCCCTTGTTGATCGCCTGCCATTCCTTGGTTGCCGGGCAAACCGAACCGGCCGGCTTGGCAGTTAAAATGAAGCGCCCTCCGCTGGCTTTTTTGACCCTCTCGGACAGGTCCATCAGACCCATTGACACCGGCATCCCCGGCGGGAGGCAGCTCTGCCCCGTCCAGGAGACCGTCTTCACTTCCGCCGCCCATGGAGCTGAATCGACGGTAATCATTCCGCCCATAAAAACTCCCACCGCCAACAACATAAAGATTTTCTTTTTCATTTGACTCCCCTCCTTATTTCCTTTTTTCCCGCTTCCCGGTTGTTAGCCCCTTTCCGTCTGCTTTCACCCCCTTCCCCGAAAGTTTGAGGCTGTTTACAAGAGAAATCACCCGCCGCCAGGGCGCGGGGTTTCAAAACCTAGACCTAACAAGTTTCCTCTTATAGGATCGAGTACCGAACCTCCTAACATATCCCCCCCTATTTCCTTACGTTCTAGGACCCGGCGGACCCTGGAACTTAGAAGGTTTTTCCTTCGGTGCTTTTTATATCTATTAAAGAAATATCTGTCAAGGAAAATTTATAGCGCAGGCATGGATTTAGCAATCGAGCTTTTTAGGGCTCCGCGTTGGAAGATTTCAATTGCTTCCAAGAACTTGACCAGTGGCCCCTGGCTCTCATGCTTTCGCCGCCTTTTCGACCTCCGGGGTTGGACCTTTTTCTTCAGAATCGTTTGATGCTCGATCACTCTTGCAACTTTCCTCGATACAGGTTTCCTCGATGAGGATTTCCGCCGCTTCCCGGGCGGCGTGGGCGAAAGGGGTCAGAATCAGGTCGGCCCCCGACTCCTGGAGGATCTCCGCGTCCCTCCGGGAATGAGCGGTGAAGGCCATCCGCCCCGAAAAGCCGTTGTTGCGCAAAGCGTCGAGAAGGGACAGGTTCACATCCAATTGAGGGATCGTGCTGACCACCCACTGGGCCTGGTTCAGGGGCAGGGTCGCCGGAAATTCCGGGTCCTCCGCATCCCCGTACCGGGCGGGGAGACCTTCTCTCTGCCAGGAGGCCACCACTTGCCGGTCGAAATCCACTCCGAGAACATTTATTTTCCGCTGCATCAGGTCCCGGGCCATATGGTTTCCGTAACGGCCCAGGCCGAAGAGGATTACATCCACGGAAGGGCCCGGCCCTCCTTCCTCCCCCTTTTCCCGATAAGGAAATTTCCGCTCGAACAGCCCCAGCCAGGGGCTCAGCCGTCGGTAAAGAGGAGCGGAATAGAGGATCAGGTAGGTGGAAAGGCAGATGGTGATCAAGCCAACCAGGGTGATCAATCCGAGGGAATCCCTTCCGATGTGCCCCAGGCTCACCCCCAGCGCGCCCAGAATCAGGGAAAACTCGCTGATCTGGGCCACCGTCAGCCCGGCCAGGAACCCGGTCCGTTTTCGATACCCCATGAGACCCATGATCGCCATGACGATCAATGGATTTCCGATCAGGACAAAGAGAGAAAGGACGATGGACGGCCCGATCTGGCTTCCCAGGAGAGATAAGTCCAATTGGGCGCCCAGGGCGATGAAAAAAAAGAGGAGGAGAAAATCCCGCAGGCTGATGAGGCGCGTGCCGATCGCCTCCCGGTAGCGGGTGGAAGCCAGGGAGATCCCCGCCAGGAAGGACCCCACTTCCTTGCTGAAGCCCAGCGTGTCCCCCAGGATAGCCAGGAATATGGCCCAGGCGATGGCGAAGAGGACGACCAGTTCCAGCGATCGGGCCAGTTGATGAAGAAGGGTGGGAAGAACATAACGCATAAGAAGGGCAACCCCGGCGAGGAGTCCGGCCCCTTTCAGCAGCAGAAAAAGCAGGGTTTCCCCCACCTGATTGGAGGCTTCGGCGAGCCCGAAGGCGGAAAGGCCGATCATTACCAGGACCACCACAATGTCCTGGACGATCAAGAAGCCAACCGCGATTCGCCCGTGGAGCGCGTCGATTTCCTTTTTGTCGGAAAGGAGCTTGACGATGATGATGGTGCTGGAGAAAGTAAGGGCCACTGCGATGTAGAGAGAGGCCACCGGCTCCAGGCCCAGGGCCAGAGCCAGAAAATACCCGATGAGGGAAGTGAAGACGACCTGGCCCAAGCCTGTGGCCAGGGCCACCTTGCCCAGGGTACGGATCAAGTGCAGGTCGAGCTTGAGCCCCACGACGAATAGGAGGACGGCGATTCCCATCTGGGCCAGAAGGTCCACCTGGTCCCGGGCCATAACCCGACCCAGCACCGAGGGGCCGGCCAGGATGCCCACCAGAATGTAGCCGACGATGAGCGGCTGCCTGAGCCAAAGGGCCAGGGCCCCGATGGCCGCGGCGAAAAGAAGCAGGGCGGCAATCTCATGGAAAACAGAGTCAAAGGCGCTCATTCTTCTGCCTGGGGACGGGAATCATCCGCCCTCGGGTTTTTCCAGCAAACGGAGGACGGCCTCGTGCCTGGCCACGGCCTTCCGAAGCTCGGCCAGCTCTTCCTTCCGGCCAGCCTCTTCCGCTTCGGCCAAGGCCCTTTTTCGGGTGGCGGTAATTCTTTTGGACAAACCCAGGGCGGTGAATCCATCCTTGTTCTTCACCCGCTCATCCGCACCATGGGCCAGGAGAATTTCCACCACCTGCGGATGTCCCGAAATGGTCGCCCAAATGAGCGGGGTCGATCCCTTTCCGTCCCGGGCATTCACGTTGGCCCCCGCGGAAATCAGGACCCGAACGTTTTGGGCTAACCCCATGGATGCCGCGGCCATTAAGGCGGTTTGACCGTACCGGTCCGCCCCGTCCACTTTCGCGCCGCGGGCGATCAGCAGCTCCAGCAATTTTGGGTTCCTTTTCTTGGCGGCGATCAGCAAAGGCCGGTTTCCGGTGCTGGTTTCGGCATTCGGGTCGACCCCTGCCTTCAGCAAGGTTTCGATCTTGGCTAGGTCCTCCTGCCAGAGGGCCTGCAGGAATTCCCCCAAGCGGGGAGCGGGTTCCTTCTCCTCGCGGGGCCCGGGGGGAGTGGGGCGGG
Organism: Syntrophaceae bacterium; assembly: GCA_013388675.1. GTDB lineage: Bacteria > Desulfobacterota > SM23-61 > SM23-61 > SM23-61 > SM23-61. The sequence continues at coordinate 6,668 of JACAEW010000115.1, forward strand.
CCGGCTCGGGCTTGAAGGGCGGCGGGGGCGTCCGGGCTTCCTCCCTGGGGGGCGGAGTTTGCCGTCGGGGCCGGGAATAAATCAAACCTTCGCAATTCACATACCCTATTTGGGTTTTTTTGAAGGGCTCCGCGACGGCACACCATTTTCCTTCTTGGTTGAAAAGTTCCGATTGAACCTCGACTCCTTCATCCTTTTTCAGGAACTTCACCATGCCGCTGGTCACCGAAGGCCCGGCGTAAACCGGAAGCATTCCCAGTCTTACCGTGGCAGGCTCGGGAGGATCAGCGGCAAAGGCCGGCGAAATTAGAAAAAGAATTCCCCCGATTCGCAGGGCAATAATGAACCTTTGAGCCACAGGGTTCAACCGGAAGAATCCTCCTTTCATTGGGTAACCAAACGGGCCATGAGGGGGGGCTTTATTCCCAGACAGGCGTGTTTCCAAGGGGCAAAACGGTCCCCCGGCAAACAAGCCCGAACCTTGCTAAAAATATACTGGAGGGATAGAAGGGAGTCAATAGAATTGGGGCAATCGCCTCGACCCGAAAGCCATCCCGGCGCCAAGGGTCAGGAGGTATCCTTTTTCCCCGGTGCCTCGTTTTCCCTCAGCACCTCGCGGATCAGGGATTTAAGCTCTTCCCGGGTTTGCGCTCCCCCCTCTAATTTGACCCGGATGGCCTGGCTGGCCTCCCCGAAATAAAGGCTACGGTGGGGGAAGGGGATTTCGATTCCCAGTTGGTCGAAGCGCTTCTTGATCCTCCGGTTCATCTCCCTTCCCACAAGCCACTGTTTGATGGGCAGGGTCATGATCCTCGCTTTGATGACCACCGAAGAGTCGCCGAACCTGTCCACCCCCAATATTTCCAGGGGTTCCAGAAGGAGGTTTTTGTTGCAAGCGCGCTTTGCCATTTCCGCTCCGTGACAATTTTTCCCGTTATTCCATTCCCGGACCGAGGCAAGCTGGAACCGCAGGCTCCCATGATGGGCTGACCGGAAAGAATACCCGGGCAATCAAATCCTGATCCCCGGCCAACCTTCCATCGGGTCTATTGATCGCACCACGTGCATTCCGGCCCCGGCAAATTTCCGGAAGGCTGCGTCCGCCTGCTCCGTGTAATCGACGACCCCCGGAATGACCACTGGGGAGGTGCAGTCTTCCAGAAGGTAAACTTTCTCCGCCAAGCTGCCTTCCCGGGTGCGGACCTCTTCCAGGAGATCGCTGACCGTCCAGGCCACGCAGTGGCTCTTGGCCTGCCCGGCGATGATGATTGCGTCGAACGTCAGAAGCAAATCGACGAGTTCCGTATGCTTCCGGGCTATGGATTTCCCGCCGGGTCCCTCCAATACCTCCGGTCCCAGCACCGAGTAGTGCTCGGTCAGGGGATTATTCCCCTTGATTTCCAGCAGGGGCTGGCTGCAGCGGGCCACGCCGTGGAAGAAAACCGCCTCCTCCACGGCGGCCACCAGGGCGTGACCGATGCCCCCCAGCAAGGCATGATAGGGCCAGATCGTAAGGTCGTACTTGTCTCTTTCCTTGAGCTTCTTGGCGTAGGATAGGAGGTGGTCTTGCCCACCGTCGGGGCTGATGCCCAAATTCTTCGCCAAGCAGGGGTTGAATTTCCAACGCCCCTCCCGGAGGTCTTCTTCGGATATGCGGGTGAAAGGCGCGGGATGGTTTCCCTCTTCATTCACCAGAAAGATGGGGTGGAAGACCTGCATGATCTGATGGGTATCCAGGGTGGGGCATATCCGGGTGATCCGGTTCAAGTTACGGTATATGAACTCGCAAAGCCGGCGGTTATCATCGACCGCTCCGGTTCCGGACCGCCCGCCCACGTAAAGCTCGAAGCCGGGGATACAAAAGGTGTTTTGCACGTCGACCGCTACCAGGCAGGTCCGGAAGGCGTCTTCATCGGCAGGGGAAATATCGTGTTTTTCGGCCCAGGTTCGAGCCTGTTCGGCCCTGTCCAGATAAGGAACCTTCCACACCTGCCCGGTTTTCGCGGGGTCAAAGTGAGGCGGTAAACGAAGCTCTCTGCGGGGCATCTTTCCTCCTTGTGGACCTGGTGCTCTTGGGGATGACTTTCATGGGCCGGGGGCCTTCTTTTGGCTTCGTCAGGAAAAAACCCCCGCTCTTGCAAGGGTTCCCTTTTAGTTGCGATTGAAATCGCCGAATTGCTTACCTTATGGCCGGCTGTTTAGATGATAGTGCCTTTTCCCTATGTTATGCAAGGGATCAAAATATCAGCTCTAATTTTTCCCTACGGATCGAGGAGGGTTAACCGCCCCCTCCAAATAACTCCCTACAGCCGCGAAGGGAATTGATGAATTCCCCCACGATAAAAATTATGCATTCCCCTTTCCCCAGGAGAACATATTAAATGAGGAACGGTATCCATTTTGGGGAACCTGGGGGCAAAACAGGTATCCATGAATAAAATCAGGAATTGACAGAGAAGAACGGTTTTGTTAGGGTTCCGGCATACCGAGAGAATCATGCTTGGCAATTCATGCCCCCTTTGATCCCGGGGAATAGGCGGGGCAATAAGATGAAAAGTGGCGAGGGGTTTTCACACCTTCTTTGATAAAGGAGGTTCAATATGAAGGCCGAAGATATTAAAACGATCTCGGTCCTTGGTGCCGGAATCATGGGGCATGGGATTGCCCAGAGTTTCCTGATGGGGGGATTCTCCGTATATCTGTATGACGTCCAGGAGGCCATCCTGGAAACGGCCCGAGCCCATATCCGGAGCAACCTGGAGCTGTTCCAGCATTCCGGCTTTATCGCGAGTGAGGAGATCGAATCCGCCCTTCAAAGGCTTGTTACTGCCGTGCAACTGGAGCAAGCCGTCGAGAAAAGCGATTTTATCGTCGAGGCGGCCCCGGAAAACCTGGCCCTGAAACAAGCGCTTTTCAAGGAGGTGGAGTCTCTTTGCCGGCCCGATACGATCATCGCCAGCAATACCTCTTCCCTGACTTTGAAGGAAATAAGCGTCGGGGTGAAAAAGAAGGACCGGTTGGTCATCACCCATTGGTTCAATCCTCCCCATATTGTTCCTGCGGTTGAAGTAGTAAAGGGTGAACAGACCAGCGAAGAAACCATGGAAATCGCCTATGAGCTCCTGAGGCGGATCAGGAAGGAGCCGGTTCGGATTCATCGGGAAATGCCCGGTTTTCTGGTAAACCGCATTCAGATTGCCATGGCCCGGGAGGTTTTCGATCTTTACGGAAAAGGGGTGGCGAGCGCCGCCGACATCGACCGGGCGGTGAAAGGGAGCATTGGTTTCCGCCTGGCAAGCATAGGACCCTTGCTTACCGCCGACCTGGGGGGATTGGACCTCTGGCTGAAGGTTTGCGAGAACCTTCTTCCCCAGATTCAGAGTTCCGTTGAGGCTCCCCGGGCCTTGAAGAATTTGGTCTCTCAAGGCAGGACCGGGATCAAGAGCGGCAAAGGATTTTATGATTATCAGACCGATTTTTCCAAGGGAGCCCTTGATGAGGTCGTCCGGAAACGAGACCAGGAATTTTTGGATCGGCTGAAGAACCTCTATTGGAAGCGGGACGAAAAAGGTTAACCGATTCCCCGAATGGACCATTTGGAGTCCCTCTCCGGCACGGCGGATACGGGAAAGGAAAAACCTTGACATAAAAAATCGCCTTCTTTATGATGAGGGCCACTAAAGGATTTTTCCGGTTTCGATCGAAAAAATTTTAGTTGCCCGGCTGCTTCGGGACAAACCGGGTGTGGATGGCTTTCCTTTGGGGGTACCGGCGACCGGTTTCAACCCAAAAATACCGAACAAGGAGGTATGGCCGATGGAATCAAAGAAACGCTTGTTTTCCGTCTTCATTGCCGTAAGCCTGATCCTGGGGTGTCTTTTGGCCTACCCGCTTTCGGCCGATTCCCAGGCCCCGAAACCCGCACCCATCGTCTGGAGGGTCCAGGGGTTCGTGCCCGCCGGGCTCTTCTTCCATGACCTTCTGCTCCGCCTGGCTGCGGACATTGAAAAGCTCACCGAGGGCCGCCTGGTTTGGAAGGTCCATCCGGCGGGGGCGCTGGCTCCCCCCTTCGAAGCCCTGGATGCGGTCAGCAAAGGTGTTTTCGAAGCGAATTACGGATATTCCGCCCAATGGATCGGCAAGATCCCCGTTTCCCCGCTCCTGAATTCCGTTCCGGGGGGCTTTGCCACCTTTGACCATATCATGTGGGTCAATCACGGAGGGGGAAAGGAACTTTGGCAGGAAATGTACGATCGTTACAAGTATAACGTCAAGGTCATCCACGCCGGCACCATCAGCATGGAGATCTTCATGTGGGCTAAAAAGCCCCTGCGACGCATCGAAGACTTCAAGGGACTGAAGCTGCGGATGATGCCGCTTATGGGTCATGTCCTCCAGGCCAACGGGCTTTCGACGGTGTTCCTGCCGGCCGCCGAAATCCTGCCGGCCCTGGAGAGAGGGGTAATCGACGCCGCCGAATACAGCGTTCCCATTTTCGACCTGAAGGCGGGATACCCAGACGTGTGCAAATACTATCATTATCCCGGAATCCACCAGTCCACCGGCAACCCTGAATTGCTGATCAACAAGGCGGCCTGGGAAAAACTTCCCAACGAGCTGAAGGTCCTGGTGGAAAAAATCTGCCACCTCCATGTTTTCGACAGTTGGCATTGGGGGGACAACGAAAATATAAAAGCCCTGGCCGAGTTCGAAAAGAGGGGCAACATCAAGGTCGTCATGGAGCCCCAAACCGTGGAAACCATGGTGAATTGGGCCTGGAAATACCTGGAGGAACAATCGGCCAAAGACGCCTTCTTTAAGAAGGTTTGGGACTCCCAAAAAGCCTGGATGGGGAAATGGTACCCCTACCAGCAGGCCATCCGGATCCCCTACGATAAAATAGCCAAATGAAGCCTGGCGGACCGCCCGAAGGAGGGCCCTTCTTCCCGGAAGGGGAGGGGCGCCCTCCAAACCCGCGAGGGGTGCGATGAGCGTTTTTCTTCGGACCGTGGATTTCATCAACGATAAGGTCGGAAAGGCGGTCAGCTGGCTGGTGCTGGCATTGACCGCAGTCCTGGCCATAGAGGTTGTGGCCCGGTACATCTTCGGCAAGCCAACCGATTTTGTCTATGACCTGACCTGGATGTTCCTCGGAGCCTACATCGTTCTGGGGGCCGCTTACACTTTTCTTGCGGAAGGCCATGTGCGGGTGGATATTTTTTCCAGCCGCCTTCCGCAGCGAAAAAAGGCGCTCCTGGAGGTGATCCTCTACTTGGTCTTCTTTTTCCCCCTGGTTGGTTTGCTGGTCTATGCCTGCACCGATTTTGCCCTTATCTCCTGGAGTGGGGATGAGAGATCGTCGGTCAGCCTCTGGAAACCTCCGGTCTATCCCTTTAAAATTATTATGGCGATCGGCTTTTATCTACTGGCCCTCCAGGGGACGGCCAAATTCATCCAGCAGCTTCGCCTGGCGATAAAGGGAAACCCATGATTACCCCCGAGCTGGCAGTCGTGCTCATGTTTGGAGCGGTATTGGTCGGGGTGGCCAGCGGCTTCCCCGTGGCCTTTGTTTTCGGGGGCCTCGGCGTCCTCTTCGGCATCGTCACCTGGGGCCCGGCCCAGATCCTCTACCTCCTTCCCATCCGGACCTACGGCATCCTGTCCGAGTATATCTTTGCCTGCATCCCGCTTTTCGTTTTCATGGGCTGCATGATCGAGCGGGCGGGGATCGCGGAGCGGGCCTACGAAATCATGTACAAATGGTTCGGCCCCGTGCGGGGCGGCCTGGCCATTGCCACGGTTATCATCTGCACCCTTTTCGCCGCCACCACGGGAATCATCGGAGCTTCCGTCATCACCATGGGTCTTCTGGCCCTGCCCGCCATGGTCAAGCGGAATTACAACAAGCCTTTGGCTACGGGGTGCGTCTGCGCGGGCGGCACCCTCGGCATTATCATCCCCCCCAGCATCATGCTCATCGTCTATGCGCCCATGGCCGGGGTGTCGGTGGCCCGCATGCTTTTCGCCGCGATCATCCCCGGTCTTCTTCTCTCGGCTTTATACATTGGCTATATCCTGGTTGCCTGTTTGATTAAACCGGAATGGGGGCCGGCTCTTCCCAAAGAAGAAAGACCCAAGATTCGGTTCCTGCCCATGCTCCGCGAGGGCCTCGTCGGCCTTTTTCCCTTTATCTTTCTCGTCTTGGCGGTCCTGGGAACCATCTTCTTCGGACTGGCCGCCCCCACGGAGGCCGCCGCCATGGGTGCCGTGGGCGCAATCCTCATGACGGCCCTGTACGGAAAGCTGAATCTGAAGAATCTCGAGGAGACCGTCTTCGTCACCCTGAAAATCAGCGCCATGGTGATTTTTGTGGCCCTGGGGGCCAACCTTTTCACCGGCACCTTTCTCGGCCTGGGGGGCGGAGATGTGATCGGGGGTTTCATGACCGGCCTCGGGTTGGGTCCGTGGGGGGTCTTCCTCCTGGTTTTGACCATCATCTTTGTCCTGGGAATGCTGATGGATTGGATCGGGATTCTCTTTTTGATCGTCCCCATATTCGGTCCCATACTGGCCAAATTTGGTTTCGACCCCCTGTGGGCGGGGACCGTCATCTGCGTCCTCCTGCAGACCTCTTTCCTGACCCCTCCCTTCGCCTTTTCCATCTTTTATCTCAAAGGGATCGTTCCCCCGGGAGTCACGCTCGCGGATATCTATAAAGGGGTCATTCCCTTCGTACTCCTGCAAATCCTCGGGACCGCGCTGGTGATTGTCTATAAGCCGCTGGCTCTCTGGCTTCCGTCCATGATTTTGAAATAACCCGAAAACGCCTTTTTTGGTAACAGTTTAGCCAAATGAGAAAAGAGTTTCCCATATGTGAGGAATCCTAGAAATCCCCCTTGGTCCCCCTTTTTCAAAGGGGGAATTTCGGTTTGATTTTTCTAAATCAAGCAAAAAGGCTCTCCTCCCTCTGGAAAAAGGGAGGACGGGAGGGATTTTGGGGGAAGCTTTTTTAAATGGCTAAACAGGCCCTTTTTTTGGTAATACCGAATCTTTTGAAAACATCCTGGAATTGCAGGAGGTGGGGTCGATGGCCAAGCTGATCACGGGGGGAACGGGGTTCGTGGGGGCGGAATTGGCCCGAACCCTAGCCGCCCGCGGGGAAAAGATCATTCTGTTCGACCTCCATCCCAATCGGAACCGCCTGGAGGGAATCGAGGAAAAGGTGCAGGTCGTACTGGGCGACCTGAAGGTGGGGGCCGAGGTTTTCAACGTGGTCCGGGACCATCAAATCGAGGGGATTTACCACCTGGGGTCCATGCTGAGCGCGCCTTCCGACGCCAACCCCTGGGCCTCTTTCCAGGTAAACGTCCAGGGGACCCTGCATGTCCTGGAAGCCGCCCGCCTTTTCGGCGTGAAAAAGGTGGTCTTTGCCAGCACCGTGGGCACCTACGGTTTGGGAACCACCGGGGTGGTGAACGACGAGACCCTGCAACGCCCCATCACCATGTACGGGTGCGGGAAGCTTTACTGCGAGCTTCTCGGCCGTTTTTACCACCGGAAGTTCGGCCTGGATTTCCGCTCCGTCCGCTACCCCGCCGTCATCGGACCGGGGGTGAGGACTCCGGGGGTCGCCCAGTACAATGCCTGGATGATCGAATACGCCTTCCTGCAAAGGCCTTTCGAGTGCGATGTGACCGGGGAAGCCAAGATCCCGGTCATGTATTTCAAGGACGCCGCCCATTGTACCGATCTGGTTTACCGGGCCGAAAAGGAGAAGGTCCGGACGGTGAATTACAACGTAAGGGGGGTGACTCCCGCCCGGACCGCCCGGGAGTTGGAAGCGGTGGTGAAAAAGCACATCCCGGGGGCCAAGATCACCTATCGTCCCAAACCCGAGGTAATGGTATTTTTCGAAACCCTGCGCCTGGAAGAGATCGACGACCGTCGGGCCCGGGAGGAATGGGTCTGGCAGCCTCTCTATGCGGACCTTGAGAAGGTGGTGACCGATTTCATCGAAGAGATGCGTCTCCATCCCCGGCGGTATGGCCTGGCTGCACCCCTTTCCTGAAGGGAACCGGTTGGCCTCGGGGAGAATGAATCACGAAGGGGAAAGGGCCTATGAAAGAACAAATGTCTCACCGGGAAAGAGTGATGGCCGCGGTATCCCATCGGCAGCCCGACCGGGTTCCCATCGACCTGGGGGGCACGAGGGATTCGAGCATCGTAGTGGAGGGGTATGAACGGCTGAAAAAGCATTTTGGGATTGA
>JACAEW010000194.1 GCA_013388675.1 Syntrophaceae bacterium
GCAGCCTTCTCTTTTACCTCTCCATGGCGGGGAATCGGGGGCAGGTCTGCGCCCGTGGGGGACTCCGGATTCCACAGGCCGCGTTCCTTCCCTTCTCCCATCCAGGAGGTAATTACAAAAATCGTGGCCTTCATCCCGTATTTTTCCAGCAGCGGAAAGGCAAAGACCCAATTATCCAGGTGGCCGTCATCGAAGGTCAGCGCCACCGAAGGTTTAAAAGCCTCCCTCTCGCCCCGGAGGATGGGCACCAATTCATCCAAGAAAAGGCTCTCATACCCCCGTTCCCGAAGCGTCCGCAGGTGGTTTTCAAAGCCCGAAGGAGAGAGGGTGACCAGGTCCTCCTCGTGCCAGTTTACATGGTGGTACATGAAAACGGGGATTGCCCTCACGATCTTTGCTCCTCCGTGAGTTCCCGGTATAGGTCTTCCAGCCGCCGGACCATCAGCCGCTGGTCATAGCGAGCCTCCACGAACTGGCGCCCCCGATCCCCCATCAGCCGTCGGAGCTCCGGATTTTTCAGAAGGTGGATGACTTTTTCGGCAACCCCCGAAAAATTCTCCGGCTCGACAAGAAACCCCGTTTTTCCGTCTTCGATAATCTCCGGAATTCCTCCGACGCGGGAAGCCACCACTGCCCTTCTCATGGCCAGGGCTTCCAGAACGGCCGTTCCCAGAGCTTCCTGGAGAGAAGGAAAGACGAAAACGTCCAGGGTATTCAAAACCCGGGGGACATCCTCCCGGCATCCAGCCAGGATCACTGCTTTTTCGAGCCTCAGCTTCTCGATTTTTTCCCGTATATTCTTCTCCTGCGGCCCTTCCCCGGCCAAAAGGAGACGGGCTTCGGGGATGGCCCGGATGATTTCCGGGGTCGCCTCGAGAAGGAATTGATGGCCTTTCAGTTTCCGAAAGACCGAGACCGTCCCGAAAACGGGCGCTTGAGCCGGAATCTCGAAATCCCGGCGAAGGTCCCCCGGGGTCCGTTCTGGGTCGAATAATGAAAGGTCGATTCCAGTGGGAATGGTCATCACTTTTTCGGCAGGGATTCCCTTCTCCCGGATCATGTATTGCCGGGTGCTTCCGCCTACGGTAACCACCCGATCGGCCATAAAGCTATAAATAAGGCGGACGTTGAAGGGGGCGTTCAGATGGCGGGTGCGAACCACTTTCGGCCGTCCCGGGGAGATTTTGGCCGCGGTGGAGGCCATCCAACTGTCGGCGGAGCTATGAGTATGGACAACGTCCACCGAATGATGATGAATCATCCAGACGAATCGCGCTACCGCCAGGGGATCGAAGTTTCCCCTCATTTTGACCATTTCCACCTGAATTTTCTTCTCCCGCGCTTCTTGCCCGATCCGGCTCTCGGGCTGGCACGCCAGGATCGGGCGGAATGCATCCTTCGAGAGACCCAGGAGTTCTCTCAGGGTCCGCCGCTCCTGCCCTCCCCATCCCAGGGATGACTCGGTGTGCAGAATGGTGATCAATTTGGGTTTCAAGTTTCGAGCTTAAAGTTCCAAGTTATGATTTGTTGATAATAATTGAAAATCATGAACTTTTTTGCTGTCGACTTAGGACTTGAAAAATCTCTTTCAGCACTTCTTCTTCCGTAATTTCTTCCAGGCAACGGCTGCGCTTGCTTCCCTGGCATCCGTCCCGACCACAGGGACGGCACTCCCAGTCCTTTTTAATGACCACATGCCCGTTCCCCCAGGGTCCCCAATTGAATTCCCCGGAAGGCCCGAAGAGGGCGATGACCGGTGTCCCCACGGCGGCGGCGATATGCATGGGCGCCGTATCCACCCCCAGGAAGAGCCGGGCCCGGGCGCTCAGGGCGGCAAGCTGTTTTAAGGTGACCTTTCCGGCCAGGCTCACCGGACGGGTTCGACAGGCCCCCAAAATATGATCGATCTTCTTTAATTCCTTCTCTTCTTTTCCGCTGGTCAGGACCGTGCGGAGGTTTCCCGCCTCTTCGAGCCTGTCGATAACCCCGGCCATGGCCTCATCCCGCCAGCATTTGAAAAGCCAGCGGGAAGTGGGATGGATATGCACCACCTCGTCATGGGGTCCGACTCCCTCCTGCCGCAGGAGCCGATCAATCTCTTCCCGGTCCTCCGGGAGATAAAAAATCTCTACCCGTTTATCCCGTGGGTTCAAGCCCAAACTGCGGGGGATTTCCAGCATTTGCTCCACCAGGTGGGCCTTCCAGTCGGGGATCCGCACCAGCCGATCGTAGACCCTACCTTTCCACCATAATCCACTGGCATCGTACAAGCCCACCTTGATCCTGGCACCGCTGGCCAAGCAAAGGAAGGCTCCCCGGTCTCCTTCGGTTGTATTGATGGCCAAGTCGAACCCCCGCCTGCGCACCTCCCATAAAAATTTTCCCTCCTGGACGACCCTCTGGGTGAGGGGCAACATCTTCCACCGGGGATCGAAGACCAGGACTTCATCGAGCAAGGGATTGCCCGTTAGCATCTCTTCCGTCCCGGCGTTGACCAATGCGGCCAGTTGCGCCCCTGGAAAGGCCTCCCGGAAAGCCCGGATGGTGGGTACCATGAGCAGGACATCGCCGATGTTCCTCAGGCGGATGAGGAGAATCTTCTGAACCGGGGGATTCTGTAGATCAGGGCTTTTCAAGTTGTCCGAGCTCTTTTAGCTTGGCGTATTTGGCAAAGGTGTAATGGGAATACAAGACCGCAAGGAGGAAGCCCCGATATCCCTCCATGAAACCGGCCCGGAGGAGATACATCTGCAAGAAAGTGAGCGGGGGACGAAAGCATAAATTCCACCAACGATATTTCCTGCCCTGACGCTGCATTTCGCCGGCGGCCAGCGTAGAGTACCGGTCCGAGCGGATGAAAAAATCGCTCAGGGAGCGATAGGTCTCGTGGACCAGGGGGTGCTTCAGGGTGCTTGTCTTCCCCTGCACCTCCACCTTTTCATGGACGGCCCTCTCGCTGAAACGTCCCCGGCCCCTGCGAAAAAGCCTCAGGTTCAAGTCCGGGTACCACCCGCAATACCGGATCCACCTCCCCAGAAAATAGTTCTTCCGGGCGATCCAATACCCATCGACCGGCGGATTTCCTTGCAGGGCGTCTTCCATCTCCTGACGAAGCTCCGGCCCGACCCTTTCGTCCGCGTCCAAGCTCAGCACCCACTCGTTTCCGGTTTTGTCAATGGCGCTGTTCTTCTGGGCGGAATATCCCTTCCAATCCTCCGGAAAGACCCTGGCTCCATACTCCCGACAAATGGCTACCGTCCCATCGGTGCTGCCGTTATCCACGACAACGATTTCGTCGGCCCAGTTCACGCTCTCCAGACAATCGCGGATGTTTCTTTCTTCATTGTGGGTGATGATGGCTACGCTGATCTTAGCCATAACAACATCCTTTCACCACAGAGCTACAGAGAAAACGGAGAAAAAAGAATCCAAAGTTCGTAAAGACCCAAGCAAAAGGCGGTAGAGATTTAAGAATTTGACGATTCAGGTATCCTTATTGCTGGGGCCTTCGGATATGAAGATGTTTTTTCTCCGCGCGCTCTGTGTCTCTGGGGTGAATCGATTTTCATTCGTTCTCCAGGGGGAGCGCTTCGTCGATGAGCATGATGGGAATGTCGTCCTCGATGCGGTAGATCAGTTTGCAGTGATGGCAGATCAACTGGTTTTTCGCCTCCCGGTATTCCAGGGCTCCGGTGCAACCCGGGTCCCGCACGCATTTCGGGCAAGCCAGAATTTCCAAAAGGTCTTTACTCAGGGTCATGGGACCTCCATAATAAGAGTACATTGGGAGTTGAGCGTTGGGAGTTGAAGGGGTCCGATTTCCCAACTCTCCACTCTCACCTTGCATCTCCCAGTTTCTTCTCGATTGCAGCCAGGACCTCCTCGACGCTGATTTCCTTCATGCACTCCATGGTGGGACATTTTTTTTGGAAACAGGGGCTGCAGGGAAGCCCTTTGCGAAGGATATCGGCGCTATTCCCGTAGGGCCCGGTTCTCCAGGGGGCCGTGGGACCGAAGAGGGCAATGAGGGGGGCTTTCACCGCTGCCGCGAGGTGCATGGGCCCGGTATCCGGGCACACCACCAGGTCGGAGAGGGAAAAAAGGCCGGCCAGTTCCAGCAGATTGGTCTTTCCCGCCAGATTCAAAACCTTTCGGGAGTCGCCGGTTCGAAGGAGGATTTCCCGGATCGGGCCTTCGTCCTGGGGGCTACCCGTAATGAGGACGGAAGCATCTCTTTCCGCCAACGTAGAGATCAGTTGGGCGAATTTTTCCGCGGGCCACTGTTTCGTTTCCCACTTGGCCATGGGGTGGATGGTCACCAGGGGCCTGCAATTCAAACCTTGCCGTTGCAATAAATCTTTCGCTTTTTTAAGGGACTCCGGGGGAACGGGGAATTGAAGGTCCGCCTGTTCGACCCGAACCCCCATCTGGGAAACCAGGTCTAAATACCGTTCCAGGGCATGCCGCTCGATGCTCAGCGGCTTGAACCGTTCCCGGGTGAAAAAATAGTTTCCTTCATCGGCAATCCCCGCAGAAGCCTGAAAGCCGATCTTTCGTCGTCCCCGCGCTAAGAGCACCAGCAACCCGCTTTTGAAGATCCCGTGGTTATCGATGACCCAGTCGTAACTCCGGCTCCGTAACTCGCGGACAAAACGAGCCATCTCCCGCAGAGTCTTCCAGGATGCCCCCGGTTTCCAAATATTCTTTACCCAGGACCTCCGCCGGCTGATGATCACCCGGTTGATCCTGGGATGGCCTAAAAGAAGAGTGCTGGAATCCTCTTCCACCGCCCAATCGATGCAAGCTCGGGGAAACTGCTTCCTCAAGGCTTCCAGCATGGGGAGCGTCTGGATTACGTCACCGATCGCGCTGAGTTTTACGATCAGAATGGACCGGGGATTATCTACCACGGGAGCCCTCATGCCCGCTCCGATTTACCAAGAACCCAAAGAACGGCTTCATAGAGATCGGCGGCGATGTAGGAAGGAGGCTGGGGCCAGTTCTCCTTTTTGGCCAGGGCCTCCTGGCCGTGGCCGGTCAATAGCAAAACGGTTTCCGCACCGACCCGCTGCCCGCATTCCACGTCGGAAAAGTGGTCCCCGATCATGTATCCCGAAGGGAGGTCCAGGTTTAAATCCGCGGCGGCTCTTTCGAGAAGACCCGTGGCCGGCTTCCGGCAGTTGCATTCCCGGCGGTAGGGAGGGATACCATCGATCGGGTGATGGGGACAGTAATAAATCCCGTCCAGATGAGCGCCTTCTTCCCCAAGCTGGCGCAACATTTCCGCGTGGAGACCTTCCAGGGCAGACTCGGGGAAAAAACCCCTGGCGACCCCCGCCTGATTGGTGATGACCACCACCTTGTACCCTCTTTGGTTGAGCAGGCGGACCGCCTCCCCCGAACGGGGGATCAACCTCATCTGTTCCACCGAGCTCAGGTACCCCACTTCTTCGCAGATGGTCCCGTCCCGGTCCAGAAAGACGACTCGATTCTTCTTCATAGAAATCACTCAATCCGGGTCAATTTAGCCTTTTGAAACAGCATCATTGAATCCCCCCCTTCGTTCCCTGCTTTTTCAAAGGGGGGAACGAAGGGGTTTCGGAAAATCTTTTTGTCACAAGCGAGAAGGATAGAATGGCCCTTCCCAAAAGGTTAAGTATTGCCTCGAATGAAAAACGAAATTACTCCCGTTTCACATAGGATTCGTCTGACTCGAATTTCGGAATTGGTTTTTCTCGCTTGTCGCCCAGCCCCCACAGCTCTTTCACTTTGCCCAAGACTTCCTCCACGGTGATGGCTTCCATGCACTCCCGATTCCGGGGGCACTCGGTCTTCAGGCAAGGGGCGCAAGGGAGGGGCTTGTGCACCACATGGCTGTTTCCTCCGAGCGGTCCGGTCCTCGTGGGATCGGTGGAGCCAAAAATAGCCACCAGAGGAATCGAAAGCGCCGAGGCGGCGTGCATGAGTCCCGAATCGTTGGTGACGAACACCCGGCATAGGGAAATGAGGGCCAAGGCTTGGGCCAGGGTCGTCTTTCCGCATAAGTCCAACGCTGCAGGACCCGCAATTTCCCCGATACGGGAAGCCGCCTTTCGGTCTCCTGCGCTTCCCAGGATCAGCAGCCGGGCACCCATCTCCCCGGAGATGCGCCGGGCCAACTCCCCGAATCGATCCGGAAACCATTCTTTCGCCGATCCATATTGGGCCCCCGGGCTGATGCCGACGAAAGGCCCGCTCCCGGCGGAAAGGAGCTGTAAAATTCCTTTGGCTTCTTCGATTCTTTCCCGAGAAATTTGAAGATAGGGAACCCTTTGCGCGGCTTCAATTCCCAGAGATTGGACAAGATGGAGATAGTATTCAACCTGGTGTCTTTGCTTTACTTTTCCATTTACCGGAACCCGATGGGTTAAAAAAATTCCCCTCCCATCCGTATTATAGCCCGCCCGCCGGGGAATACCGGCGAGGAAGGAAATAAGGGCCGACTCCAGGGAATTGGGCAGGTGGAGGGCGATGTCGAACCGCTCCCGTTTCAATTCCCGGGAAAGTCTCCATCTTCCCCGGATACCCTCATGGACTCCCGGGCTGCGGTATGGAATTACCTTCCGAATTCCTGGATGTTCCCGGAACAAATCACCCACCCAGGGTTTGGCCAGAATGACCACATGAGCATCGGGAAACTCTCGACAGATCGAGGACACCGCCGGCAGGCTCATGACCGCATCCCCCACCCAATTGGGAGACCGGATCAGAATCCTCTTCGTCCCGGAAAAGGGATTTCCATTTCGTTTTTCCATGCCCTCAGGCTCCCCTTAGCTGGGCCGCCTGCCAGGGACGGGTTTTCCATCGCTGGTGAACCCAAAGCCAGTGGTCCGGATAATTACGGATATACCCTTCGATGATCCGGGTGAATAGCTGGGTATTTTGGTGGACATCCGATTTCTTATCTCCGGTTCGGACCAGGGGAACCTCGGGCTCAATAACCGCCCGGTAACGGCCGTCTTTCTCCCGGATGTTAAAAACAGGGAGTACCGCCGCCCCGGTTTTCAGCGCCAGCAGGGCCACTCCCGTGTTGGTGCAGGCCGGTACTCCGAAAAAGTCGACAAAAACCCCTTCCTGCCAGGCCATGTTCTGGTCCAGCAGGATTCCTACGGTTTTCCCTTCTTTAAGCAACCGGAGAATATGCCCCATAGCCCTCTGTTTGGGGATCGTGCCGTTTCCCGTGCTGGTCCGCAGCCTGTCCACCATTTTGTCCAGGAAAGGACTGTCCAAGGGGCGGAAGACCACGTGACAGGGGGATTGGGAGTACAAGGGGAAGGCCGCAGCCATCCATTCCCAGTTCCCAAAATGGGCGGTAAGAAAGATAACTCCCCTCCCCTTTTTTTGGGCTTGGTAAAAGTTTTCCATCCCTTCGAAGTAAACATGGCCTTTAATGTTCCTCTCGTTCAGCCGGGGAGTATAGGAAAACTCCGCCGCTACCCGCGCCAGATGACGGAAAGCCTTTTGAACGATTTCTTCCTTTTCCCCATTGTCTTTGTGCGGAAAGGCCAGGGCCAGGTTCCGCCGGGCTATTCGTCGATGCCGGTCGTCGAGCAGGTACAAGAGCCGGCCCAGTCCCTCAAAAAAAAATATCCTCCAGGAAAGAGGAATCGAATTGACGCCGAACAGGAAAAGTTCCAGCCAGAGGCTGGGCGCGCGCTTTTCCTCCTTTTCTTTCATGGCTTCAAGTCCAGCCGCCGGAAAAGAAATTCGGCAAAAAGGGGGCCATCGCCCCCCTGAAATTCATGACTCACAACCAATGTCCAGAAGGGAAGCGGAGGGGCAGAGGTGAACCGCACCCGGGCCATATCTTTTTCGGTCGTGATCAGGGCCTCCGCGCCGGACCGGATGGCCTCCCTGAAAAGACGCTCCAGGTCACCCGGGCCATAGGGGTGGTGATCGGGAAAAACTTCAAATTTCAGGACCTCTGCCCCGAGGCTGGAAAGGGTCTTTTGGAAGGAAGAAGGCCGGGCCAAGCCGGCAAAGGCCAGGACCTTCCTTCCTCCCAAGATAGAGGCTTCCCGCCCTTCTTCCTCTCCCCATACCCGAATTTCCCGGGGTTTGTAGGAGGTCCGGAAAATGGGCACCCCTTTTGGGAAATTCCCTAATCTTTTCCCTAAACTATTTATATTATCACCCTCCTGCGCCTTTGTCAAAACCACCACATCGGCCCGGGCCATTTGGCTTAAGGGCTCGCGGAGTTCTCCCCGGGGAAAGAGTTTCCCGTTCCCGAAAGGGTTTTGGGAATCAAGAAGAAGAACATTGATATCCCTTTTCAGGCCCAGGTGTTGAAACCCATCATCCAAAATTATCACGTGGGAATTGAATCGCTCCCCCGCGAACTGCCCCGAAACCCATCGCTTTTTTCCCACCAGAATGGGAACTCCTTTGAGCTTCTGGGCCAGGAGATAGGGTTCATCCCCCGCCTGAGCCGCATCCAGAAATGTCTTTTCTCCATCGGACACCACCCCAAAAGGTCCGGTGTATTCCCCCTTATACCCCCGGGAAAGGACGGCGGTGCGGTATCCTTTGTCCCGGATCATCTCGGCCAATAGAATCACAAAGGGGGTCTTACCCGTTCCTCCCAGGGTGATGTTCCCCACGCTGATCACTTTGCAGCGAAGAGAGCGGGTCCGGAAGATCCCTTTTCGGTAAAGGAAAATACGGATTCCGACCACCCAGCCGTAAAGAATGGCCAGGAGGGAAAGAGGGGCCAGGAGAATTTTTTGGAATCGACTTTCCTCAGGGTTACTGATGAGGCGATGTAGGAAGCTTTTCAAGATGGCCCTTAATCGGCGGATTCGGTCGTCGGGTTTTCAGGAAAATGCGGCCGGTTTTTCCGCTTGGATAGACGTGGAGAAAGGGTCCTCGTGGCTGTCCTGGAACTGGAGGAGATAAAGTTTCTTGTATTCTCCGTTTTTTTCCATCAACTCCTCATGAGTTCCCACTTCAACGATCTCTCCGTCGGAAAGGACCACGATGCGGTTCGCCTTCCGGATAGTGGACAGGCGGTGGGCAATCACCAGCGTGGTCCGCCCCTCCATGAGGTATTCCAGGGCCTTTTGGACCTCGATCTCCGCTTCGGAGTCCAAAGAGGATGTGGCCTCATCCAGAATCAGGATAGGGGCGTTCTTTAGAAGCGCCCGGGCAATGCTGATGCGCTGGCGCTCCCCCCCGGAAAGTTTCACCCCCTGCTCGCCGATGACCGTATCGTACCCCAGGGGGAGATTCCCGATGAACCCGTCGGCGAAAGCGGCCTTAGCGGCCTTCGCAATCTCCTCAAGGGGCTGGCCCACTTTTCCGTAAGCGATATTGTCCCGCACCGTCTCGTTGAAAAGGATGGTCTGCTGGGTGACGATGCCGATCATGGCCCTCAGGGATTCCACCCGGTAATCGCGGATATCCACGCCGTCGATCAAAATTTGGCCCTCGGTTACGTCGTAGAATCGGGGGAGCAGATTGACCAAAGTCGTTTTTCCCCCGCCGCTGGCCCCCACGAAAGCCACCATTTCTCCGGCTTGAATTCGCAGGTTGATGTTCTTCAGGACCCAGTCCTCCTCGTATTTGAAGGAAACGTTCCGGTACTCCACCTCCCGCACTACGGGAGGGACGGTTCGGGCCCCCGGTTTGTTCCGGATCTCTGGGACGGTGTCGAGAACCTCGAAGATCCGGCTGGCAGCGGCCAGCCCCTGCTGCACCGTATTGTTGACCCCGCTAAGCCTTTTTACCGGTTCATAAAGCATGAGCAGGGCGGCCAGGAAAGAGAAAAAGGTCCCCGGAGTTGATACGCCCTGGATCACGTTGTAGCCCCCGTAAAAGACGATGCAGGCGATTCCCACCCCCCCGAGGAACTCCATCAGGGGATGGGAAATAGCCCGGACCCGGACCGATTTGATCTGAATGCCGAAGAGACGGCGGTTTTCCTTGGCGAAGCGCTTCCGTTCATAATCCTCCATGTTGAAGGCTTTTACGATCCTCGTTCCGGTAATGGTTTCGAGGAGGATGGTGGTAAGCTCGGCCATGGAAGTCTGGCTGCGGGTGCTGTAAGCCCTCAGCTTGCGCCCAAACTTGACGATGGGATACACGGCCACGGGAAACACCACCATGGCGATCAGGGCCAGCTTCCAGTCCCGGTAAAAGATCACCGCCACCAATCCCATGATGGTGAAGACATCCTTCAATAAACCGGTGACCGCATCGGTAACCGCGCCCTGGACCATGCCCACATCGTTCATGATGCGGGACATGAGTATCCCGGTGGGGTTCTTGGTGAAAAAAGAAAGGGACAAAGATTGAATATGGCTGTACACTCTTTCCCGCAGGTCGGCGATGATCTTCTGCCCCACGTACGACATGAGGAAAGCCTGGCCATAATCGAACACCCCCTTCAGGATGAAGATCCCAATAATGGCCAAAGGCAGCCATTTCAACATGGCCAAGTCTTTTTTGAAAAAAATTTCATCCAGGACCGGCTTTACCAGGTAGGCCGACCCGGCGGTCGCCGCAGAGACAAAGACCATGCAGACCATGGCCCCGGCCAGGTGCTTCCAATAGGGCTTGACGAACTCCAAAAGTCTTCGATAAAGATTCATAAGGAACGCTTTCAGATATCAGGGTTCCGCCCCTGCGATCAGGGGGTCCTAATGAATATCGGTTGCAGCGCGGCGAAAAGCTGGTTGCTGAGCGCTCTTTTCAAGAGCTTGTCCGTAAATAATATTCCCCCCTTGGCAAAGCGCTAAATCATTTCCAAAGCCATCCGGGCCACTCTTTGGGACGCCCCGGGGGAGCCCAGCTTTCGTTTTACCTCCAGGATTCCCTGGATCATCCCCCTGCGGTAAGGCTCATCGTCCAGGATTTTCAGCGTTTCCTCGGCAATCCTCTCTCCCCTGGCCTCTTTTTGGATGAGCTCGGGGACGAGGCTTCGACCGGCCACGATATTCACCAGCCCAATCCATTGAACCTGGACCATCGCCCTTCCCACCCAGTAGCTGAGGGGCGAAACCTGATAGGTAATCACCATGGGTTTCCCCAGGATGGCCGTCTCCAGGGTAGCGGTTCCGGAGGCAACCCATACCAGGTCGGCAGCCCGTATGGCCTGGTAGGTCATCCCTTGGACCACATGGACCCGTACTCCGCCCGGCTGCAGCAGCGCTTCAACTTCTTCCTTTTCTATGGTGGGGGCCAGGGCCAACAAGAACCCAGCCCCCGGCCTCTCGCGGGCCATGATCTCCGCCGCCCGCACCATTTCCGGCAGAAGGGCTTTCACTTCCTTATGCCTGCTTCCCGGCAGCAGGGTGATCAGCGGGGCTCCCTTCCATCCCTTTTCCCCGGGAAAGGAGGAATTTTCCGCCCCGCCCAGAGTATCCATCAGCGGATGCCCGACGAACTCGGCCTTCAATCCTGCCTCTTCATAGAGAGCAACCTCGAACGGGAAGATCACCGCCATTCGGCTGACTCTCTGGACGATCTTTCGAATCCGTCCCGAGCGCCAGGCCCAAACCTGGGGGCTAATATAGTAGAGGACGGGAACCCCCGCTTCTTTGGCGACCCGGGCAAGGCCCAGGTTAAAATCCGGGAAATCGATCAGCAGAAGAAGGCCAATTTCCCGGCTGTGCACCCGTTCCTTCAGTTTTCGGTAGGCGCGCAGCAAATCTCCCAGCCGGCCGAAGACCTCGGTAATACCAACTACTGCCAGGCGGGAGGAATCGACCAAAATTTCGACCCCTGCTCCGCGGAGATGATGTCCCCCCATTCCTTCGATTCTAACTTGCGGGTCCAGGTGCCGGAGGGCCTCGACCACCTTTGAACCATGGAGGTCTCCCGAGGCCTCTCCGGCGACGATCAGGATGTTTTTTTTCCCGGGGGCCAAGGTCGTTTTTTCCTCTTTTCGCGGGTCTTGGGGAACGAGGGAGCCGGAAGGGATGCTTTCACCCCGTAGAATGCCGCGATGGAGGGAATTTTTTCGATGTTCTCCTGGATCTGCTTGTTGATTCTCATGGCCATGTCCAGGGCATTGCGCCCATCTTCCCCGGTCACTACCGGAGGCTTTCGGGTGAGGGAGGAATGGACAAAGGCTCGAATTTCCTTTTCCAGGGCATCTCCCGGTTCCACTTCGATCTGCTCCGCCGAAATCTGAAATCTCCGGTCCTGAGGGCTGAAAGTCCGGTGGTAGAGGGTGATCTCCTTGGAGCCGTAATCCAGGGTCAGGTAGGTGTCCGGCTGGAAAATCCGGATGCGTCGCCGGTCCTCGAAGGAAATCCGGCTGGCGGTGATATTGGCCACGCATCCTCCCTCGAATTCCACCCGGGTGTTGGCGATGTCCACCTTTTCCGACAGCACCGGGACTCCTACGGCATGAATTTTCCTGGCCGACGAGCGGACGAAGCTGAGGATTATGTCCAGGTCGTGGATCATCAGGTCCAGCACCACGTCCACCTCGGTCCCCCGGCCGCGAAAAGGGGTGAGCCGGTGGGACTCGATAAAAATGGGCGCGCGGACCTTTTCCCGGGCGGCGAGGACCGCGGGATTAAACCGTTCCACGTGTCCCACCTGGAGGATTCTTCCCCTCTTCCGGGCCAGGCGGATTAAATCCTCAGCCTCCCGGATTGTCGTAGTGATCGGTTTTTCTACCAGCACATCGGACCCGGCTTCCAGGAAATCGCGGGCTACGGAATAATGCTGATCGGTGGGCACAACGACGCTTACCGCATCCACCTTCCCCAGAAGGTCCCGGTGGCTGGGAAAGGATTCGGCGCGCACCTTTTCCGCCCATTCCTTAGCCCTTTCGGGAATCACGTCCACCAGCCCCACGATTTGGGCTTCGGGCATGGCGGCGTATTTTTCCGCATGATAACGGCCCAGGTACCCGATCCCCACGATCCCCACCCGGACCTTTCGGGCAGGAGAACCCTGGGAGGTTTTCAGGCCCCGATGAGGCATATTCCCTTCCTATCCGCCCCGAGGATCAATTCCTTTTTATCCGCCACGATGGTCTTTCCCGCCTCCACCGCCAGGCAGGCAGCCCCGGCCTCTTCCAGGACCTGCAGGGTGGCCAGGCCGATCACGGGAAGGTCCAGCCGCCGGTCCTGATTGGGTTTGCAAATTTTAACGACCAGGACCTCTCCCTTTCCCAATCGGCCGCCCCGCCGGATGGTCTCGTCGGTCCCCTCAAGGGCCTCCACCGCCAGCACCATCTGCTCCTTGACCACGATGCACTGGCCGATATCCAGGCGACCGATCCTCTTGGCCATTTTCCAGCCGAAGGCGAGGTCTTTTTCCTCCCGTTCCGTGGGTTTCCGCCGAGTCCAGCATCCCTTTTCCGCCATGTCCTCTTTCAGAAAAGGGACCGGGCTGACCACCCGAATTCCCTCCTTCTCCAATTCCTCGGCCACGGCCCTAAGGATCACATCGTCCTTTTTGTCCTTCAAACGGAGAAGAACCCGGATGGCCCGCTCATCGGGCTTGGCCTGGGAAAAAAAATGGGTCTTGGACACCCCGCCGATGAAGAGGGCTTGCCGGACCCCTTCGCTTTTCAGGATATCGATGATCTTCCCCAGTTCGCCGATGTTCACCCAATGGAACCGATCGGCGGCGGATTCCAGCTCCCCCCAGGTCAAACCCCGATGGGCCACCGCCGCCACCGCATGGCCGCGCTGGCGGATACGGGCGGCTAAAAGCTGGGGAAGCGACCCGTCCCCGGCAATCAGGCCGAGTGTTTCTTTCATCGACAGATGCCCCGTTTGGAGTTTTTCAGGAATTCGAGAAGGTGACGCACCTCGGGAAGGTCGGGGACCTCTTTCTCCACTTTTTCCATCCCTTTTTTCATGGTTAAATGCGAACGAAACAGAATGCGGTAAGCCAGTTTAAGGGCCGAAATCGTGGCCTCGGGAAATTTATGCCGCTTCAGCCCCACAAGATTCACGCCGTAAAGCTTCACCCGGCTTCCCGCGGCGATCATGTAGGGGGGAACATCCTGGGGAACCCCCGAAACCCCGCCGATGAGCGCGTAGCATCCCACCCGGGCAAACTGGTGGATGGCCACCAGCCCCCCAACGATGGCAAAATCCTCCACCAGGATGTGTCCGCCCAGGGTGGAATTGTTGGCCATGATGACCTGGTTTCCGATTTTGCAATCATGAGCGATGTGGGAATAGGCCATGATGAAATTGTTGTTCCCCAGGACGGTCTCCCCACCGCCCTCAACGGTAGCCCGGTTAATGGTGACGAACTCTCGGATCAGGTTATCATTGCCAATATTCACGCGCGTCGGCTCGCCCCGGTATCGTAAGGCCTGCGGGGCGGCCCCGATGGAAACAAAGGGGAAAAGGTGGCACCGCTCCCCGATCGTGGTCCAACCTTCGACCGTCACATGAGAATCCAGGACGGTGTCTCTCCCGATTTGCACGTTTTCGCCTATTATGCAGTAGGGCCCGATCTTGACCCCGGGAGCCAACTCAGCTTTGGGGTGGATAACGGCAGTTGGATGGACTTCCAATGGAGTCTCCTTTTGCAATCGCAATTCCGCTCGGACGAATCACCAAGGGTTATTCGGGAAAAGCCAAAAACAAACCCTGCCGATTTGGGCCGGCCGCGGATGGCAGATCGTTTCGAATTGCCCGGCCTATTTGCTCTTCTGGGCGTTGGCCTGTTTGATCACTTCGTCGGTCAGGTCGAGGGCTTTCGATATATAAACGATGGCCGGCTGATTGGCCTCCAGGATGATGGTATATTTTCCCTCTTCACCGATTTTTTGCGCGATCTTGGCCAGGTCCCGCAGGACCCGATCGGTATATTCCCGGTCCTTCCGGCGAATGTCATCCTCGAAGTCCCGCTGCATTCTCTGGACTTCCCGGGTCTTGTTCTGAAAATCCTTCTCTTTCTCCCGGCGCACGTTTTCATTCAAGATCGAGCCCCTTTTCTCCAGCTCTTCCCTCAGCCGGGTTAGCTCCTTCTGTTTGGCCTCCATCGTTTTGGATATCTTATCCACTTCTGCGGTTATGACCCTTTTCGCTTCCTGTCCGGCTTCGCACTGATTCAAGGCCCGCTGCATGTCCACATACCCGATCTTCAAGGGTTCTGCCGCCCAGCCCGGGCCGGTCAGGAGTATGGCCAAAACTCCCACGCCGAATGGTATCCCGATCGTTTTCATCCCTTTCTCCTTAAATAATGTTCTTCTTCGCATGCCCTCCTCCCATTGTACCGCAGACCTGCAAGTCTGTGAATTTACAAGAACCCCCCGATGGTGAAATCCCAGGTGCTCTGGCTTTCGCCCGGTTTGGGTTTCAGGTTGTACCCCCATTCCAGCCGCAGGGGTCCCACAGGGGACATCCATCGAAATCCGAACCCTGCGCTGGTCCTGAGGTCATCCAACTGGTAGGGATCCCCCTCGGCCCAGGCATTGCCCGCGTCGAAAAAGATCAGTCCCTTGAGGTTGATCTCCTTGGCGATGGGAAAGAGCATTTCAAAATTGAACAGAAGCTCCTTGTCCCCCCCGATCACTTCCCCGTTGGGAGCGGTCGGGCCGATGCTCCAGGCCTTGAACCCCCGCACCGAATACATCCCTCCCAGCCGGAACAGCTCGTACAGGGGGATGGCATCCCCGGTAATATAGCCGATTCGCCCCCGGGCGGAAAAGGTGAGTCGGTAAAAAGGGGTGATGAACCAGGCGGAATTGAAGATGTACTTGTTGAACTCGTTGGTTCCCCCGAGAAACCCGCCGGCGTACTCCATGGAAAAGGTGTTATCCGAGCCTCGCGTGGGATCAAAACGGTGGTTCCTCGTATCCCGCCGCAGGACCCCCGAGATACTGCTGGTCGTGGTGATTCCTTCCTCATCTTCAATAATCTGGGAGGCATTCTCCCGGATATTGTAAGTGTCCGCCTTCTCATATTTATACTGGAGGATTCCCCGCAGGAACCCGTAGATGGGAAAACCGAACCGGACCACCGCGCCCTGCTTCTTGACCGAATAGTCATCGTAGTCGCGGTAGGTGTTGTAGGCATCGGCTCCGACCAGGACCTGAGTGTCGAAAAGCCTCGGTTCGGTGAAACTGAGGTTGAAATACCGGGAGATGCTCCCCAGCTGCGCCTGAGCGGCCACCCGGTGGCCCCGGCCGAAGAGGTTATTCTGGGAAAGGGAGATAATGGCCACCAGCTTGTCGATGGAGCTATACCCCACCCCGCCGCTGAAGGAGCCCGTCGGAGCCTCTTCCACCTGGACATTGACCTCCATTTTATCATCGGCGCTCCCTTTCTTCGTGTTGATATTCACTTCCTTAAAATACCCCAGCGCGTTCAGCTGGTCCCGGCTTCTCTTCATGGCCGTGAGACTGTACAGGTCCCCTTCCACCGTGAGGAGGTCCCGACGGATGACCCGGTCCCGCGTTTTGGTGTTGCCGAGGATGTTGATTCGCTCGAAATAAACCTTTGAGCCCTGGCGTATTTCGAAAGTGAGGTCAACCAGCGGCTGGTCTTTATGGGGGACGGTCATGGGATTCACATCGACAAAGGCATACCCCTGGTCGGCGTAGAGGTCCGTAAGGTAGGTCAAGGAGTCGCGGATATGATCCCGGTTGAATATTTCCCCCACGTAAACCGGAATTCGCTTCAACATTTCCTCCTTGGGCAACATGAGGTCCCCCTGGATGTCCACCTTGCCGATCTTGAACTGCCTCCCCTCTTCCACCGGAATATTGATCCAGATTCCTTCCTTGTCGATCGTCACCTTCGGCCTTCCGACTTTGACCTGGATAAATCCCTTCTGGAAGTAAAAAGCGACGATGGCGTCCAGGTCCCGTTCCAGGATGTCCTCCTTGTATATTCCGGATTTGGTAAACCAGGAAAACCAGCCCTCCTCCTTGGTCTCCGGCAGGAGTTTCCTCAGAATAGCGTCGCTGTAGTAAACATTGCCCGAAAAGGAGATCTTGCGGATGCGGACCTTCTCGTTTTCTTTGACTCGGAAATGGACGATCACTTCCCCCGGGCGGGGGGTCGATTCCAAATCGTACTGGACTTCCGCCGCAAAATAAGCCTCCTCACGATATTTCTTGAGAATCTTGTTAATATTTTCCTTGACGGCATTCAAATTCAGCACCGACCTAGGTTTGATGTCCACCACTTCCATGAGGTCGCTGGTTTTGATTTCCTTATTCCCGGTGAAGACAACCTCTTTGACAATCGGCTTCTCCTGCACCACGAAAACCAAGGCCTTCCCCCGCTCCCAATCCCTTTTTTCCACCCGAACGTCCTGGAAAAAGCCCATCTGGTAGAGGGTTTTCAAATCTTCCCGCACCGCCGAGGGGGAAAAGGAATCCCCTTCTTTGACCTTGATCTGGGCGCGAATGGCGCTCTCCTCGATGGCACGGTTGCCTTCAATCAGGATTTTGGCCAGGATTTCCTTTTTGAGAATTCTTAATTTCACTTCCCGGCTGGCCTGTAGGGTTATGGCCTCCAATTCCTCCGCCGATTTTCCCACCCGAAAGATGGGAACCAGGGCATCCTGCTGAAAGGCATCCAGGACCCGGATGTCCAGGCTGATGGAACCGTCAATCTGGGTCACTGAACCCAGAACCATGTAGTCGGCTTCCACCTTCTGTCCGATCTCCCGGGCCAGGGCCTCATCCACCTCGGCCGGCCCGGCCCGCTCCAGGGCCGCCCGGATCTTGTCCTCTCCTACGAGAAGAATCTGTTCATCCTTCTGCAATTCCGCGCTGAGGGTTCTGGCCACCCGGAACGGCCAGGCAATCGTTTTTTCTCGGTCCGCCGCATAAATTTGGAAAGGAAGGACTCCCACTCTGACCGCCTCCTGGGCCCGGGCCGGGGCGGACATGCAGGCGCAGGCCAGGGCTAAGCAGAAAAGGAATCGGATCAGAAGGCTTATGTTCATGGGAAATCCTATCGGCTTCCGGCCCCTCGGCCGGAAGACTCCTCCCCTGTCCTTGCGAATTCGGGAGCCTCATCGCCTTTCCTGTCCGCGGGCTCCGGACCCCAGATCAACCCTCCTGCACCCGCCCGTCGGTCAGTCGGACCCGCCGCGTCATGCGGGCTGCCAAAAGAGGGTTATGGGTCACGATGATGATGGTAATTCCCTGTTCCCGGTTGATCCGAACGAAGAGGTTGTGCACTTCCTCCCCGATCTGGGTATCCAGATTTCCCGTGGGTTCGTCGGCCAGGATTACCTTCGGGTTCAGCATTAATGCCCTAGCCACGGCCACCCGCTTCTGTTCTCCCCCGGAGAGCTGGCCGGGCTTATGGTGGAGCCGGTCTTGAAGCCCCAGCTGGACCAGGATCCTTTCGGCGTCCTTTTCCGCTTTTTTCTGGCTCCATCCCTGGATCAAACCCGGCATCAGGGTATTTTCCAGGGCGCTGAACTCGGGGAGGAGATGGTGGAGCTGGAAGACAAAACCAATGTGGCGGTTGCGCAACTCCGCCAGTTCGGCCTCCGTCCGGTCGAAAAGGTCTTGCCCCTGGAAAAAAACCTTTCCTTCCGTGGGACGATCCAGGGTGCCCAGGATGTGAAGGAGAGTGCTCTTCCCCGCTCCGGAAGCTCCCTCCACGGCCAGCATTTCTCCCGCCTGGACGGTCAAATCGATCCCCCTCAAGACCTCGATGACCTTGCCGCCAGCCCCGAAGAGGAAGGACTTTTTCAGATTTTGGGCTTGAAAGAGGGGAGGGTTAATTGACGGGGTTGAGGGGTTCAGATCATTCCCTCCTTGGCCGGGCTGTTGCGGAAGACCCCCAGCAAGCGAAGTTTGTTCTCCAGACGGCTCTCGACAGAGTCTTCCAGGGCCTTTCTCGTCTCCGGGTGCCGGGAGACGAATTGGTCGAAATCTTCTTTAACCAGGCGCATCAGCTCGGTCGCCCGCAAGGCAGTCACGGATGCGGTCCGGGGCCTTCCGGTAATGAGCGAAATCTCCCCGAAGTAATCCCCTTCTTCGAGGATGGCCAGAACCACCTTCTGTCCCCCGGGGTCGGAGGTTGAAACCTCCACCTGCCCGCTCTTGATCATGTACATGCAATTGCCGGGGTCCCCTTCTTGGATGACCCGGGCGCCCGCAGGAACCTCTTGCAGGCTTAGACGCTCCAAGAGTTGCCGCCGCTCAACGGGGGAAAAACCGGAAAAGAGGGCCGATGCGGCCAGCAGGTTGTCCAGGACCCTCTCCTTGTAAAATTTAAAGAGAACCAGAGAGACGCCGGGGAACTCCTGGACGACCTTCTGCAACTCCTCTTTGGTCAGCTCCAGGACCTCGGTTTCCTCCAGGGCCTCCACGGTGGCTTGGCGCCGGGACCTGGAGAAATAGCCGAATTCTCCGAAAAAGTCCCCTTCTTTGAGTTCGGCGAGCCGGGTCTTTCCTCTCCCGGGCTGTTGCCGTAATACGGCCACTCTTCCCTGGCTTATGATGAATATGGAATTCCCGGGTTCCCCTTCCTTGCAGATCGCTTCCCCCGGTCCAAAACGCTTGGCCCGAATTTTCTCCATGATTCGGGAAAGCTCTTCTTTTTTTAGGTCCGAAAAGAGCGGGATCGGCGGAAGGCTTTCCGGGTGGGGTGTGGCTGTCCCGCCCTTCAAATCCATTCTTCCGTGCATATCCGCCGCCATCGTCCCCCACTGAGCGTAAAGGCTGGCGATCTGGTCCTGAAGCTGGGTTTTTTTCGGGTCCAGGCGAAGAATAAGCTTATGGATGGCGATCGCCTGGATCAAAAACCCCTTCCGGGCATACTCCTCGGCAACGGTGCGATAGGCTTCTATGGCTTCCCCCCTTTTCCCCATCTTTTCCAATAGGTCGCCCAGGCGCAACCGGAGGCGAAGGTTCTTCGGCTCCCGGGCCGCCTGCTGCCGGACCTCTTTCAACTCCTGTTCATATTTTTTGCCGGAAAACAACCCTTCCAAGAACCCAGCCATTTAATCCTCCTTCGGGGAGAAACCGTTGCCGGATCTTTGGGCCGAGAAAGAAAATTTCGCTGACCGGCCTTTTTTTATTCATACCGCAAGGCCTCCGCGGGATCGAGTTTGGAAGCCTGCCAGGAGGGGTACAGGGTGGCCAGAAAGCTGATTCCCAGGGCCGACACGGCGATCAGGAAGAAATCCATTCCGTTCATTTTAACCGGGAGGTGGGAAATGTAATAGATGTCCCGGGGAAGGGAGATGAATTGGTAGGTGGCCAAAATCCGGCAGATTGCGTAGCCTCCGATCAGGCCGAGAGCCGTCCCGACCACCCCGATGATCAGGCCCTCGAGGATAAACACCCGCATGATCGAGCGGGCGGTGGCCCCCATGGACTTTAGAATGGCGATATCCTTGTTTTTTTCCATGACCACCATAATCAGGGTGCTCACAATGCCGAAGGCCGCCACCAGGACGATGAGGACCAGAATGATGAACATGACCGTCCGCTCCAGCTTCAAGGCGGCGAAGAGGCTCCGGTTCATCTGCATCCAGTCCTTGGTCCAGAAGGGGAATCCCAGCTCTTTCTGGACCTTTCGGGCGATTTCCTTCACCCCGTAAAGGTCCCGAACCTTCACCTCCACGCCGGAGACGGCGTCCTCCATGTTCAGAAATTTCTGGGCGCTCTTCAAGGAGATATAAGCCAGGGTCGTGTCATACTCGTACATGCCCGAATCGAAGATTCCCTTGATCTGGAATTTTTTCATGGGGGGTCCCAAGCCCATGGGGGCCAGGGCTCCCAGGGGGGAAACCACAACCACCGTATCCTCCAGCATGACCCCCAGGTTTTGAGCGAGTTCCTTGCCGATGAATACTCCCGGATGGCCTGATGAATTCCCTTTTTCCTCCAGGTCGGCCAGGGTGCCTTTTTTCAGGGTCGTCTCGATGTTGATGACCCCCCCTGCCGTAAGCGGGTCGATTCCCCGAAGGACGATCCCGTGAGCGTTGCTTTCGGAAGTAATCATGGCCTGAGTGAAGATGAACGGAGTGGCCGCCACCACCCCCTCGACGCCCTTCACTTTTTGCAGGATGTCCCGGTAATCCCGGATCGGAGCGCCATGCTGCAGGACCACCAGGTGGGCGTTGGTGCCCAAAATTTTTCCTTTCAAATCGTCTTCGAACCCCCGCATGACCGAAAGAACAACCACCAGGGCCATGACTCCCAGGCCCACACCGGCCATGGACAGGAAGGTGATCACGGAAATGAAAACCTGCTTCCGTTTGGCCTTCAGGTAGCGAAGACTGATGAAAAGTTCATACCGCATAGATGACAGGGCCTAACCGGTAGGGGCGGGTTGGAAACCCGACCCTGCCTCAATCTTTCTCCGGCCGCATTTGGGGAAAAAGGATGACGTCCCGAATCGAGGGAGAATCGGTCAGGAGCATGACCAGGCGGTCGACGCCGATTCCTTCGCCGGCGGCGGGCGGCATTCCGTATTCCAGGGCCCGTACGTAGTCCTCGTCCACAAAATGCGCTTCTTCATCCCCCCGGGCTTTGGCCTTGGCCTGCTCCAGGAACCGGGCCTTCTGGTCCTGGGGATCGTTAAGCTCGGAGAAGGCGTTGGCGATTTCCCGGCCGGAGATATACAGCTCAAACCGGTCCACGAAATCCGGCTTCTGATCATTCCTCCTGGCCAAGGGAGAATCCTCGATCGGATATTCGGTGACGAAAGTGGGCTGGATCAGGTGGGGTTCGGCGGTTTTTTCGAAGAGGTCCACCCACAATTTTCCCAGCGGTTCGTTCCCTTTTATCTCCAGTCCCATCTTTTTTCCGTAAGCCAGGACCTTTTCCCGGTCCAGCATCTCTTCCTCCCTCAATTCCCCGTAGGCCAACAGCCCCTCCCGGATGCTGAGCCGTCTCCAGGGGGGCTGGAAGTCAATGCGCGTCCCCTGGTAATCCAGGGAAGCCCCCCCTTTAATCGTTTGAACCAGGGAAAAGAACATCTGCTCGGTCAAATCCATCAGGTCTTGATAGGTGGCGTAGGCTTGATAAAATTCCAGCATGGTGAATTCGGGGTTGTGCTGGGTGGAGATGCCTTCGTTGCGGAAGTTTCGGTTGATTTCGAAGACCCGTTCCAACCCCGCTACCACCAGGCGTTTCAGGTAGAGTTCCGGGGCCACGCGGAGGTAAAGGTCCATGTTCAGGGTGTTGTGGTGGGTCTTGAAAGGCCGGGCCTTGGCCCCCCCCGGGATGGGTTGCATCATGGGGGTCTCTACCTCAAGAAAGCCCCGATCCGTCAGAAACCTGCGGAGAAAATCGACCGCCCGGCTCCGGATGATAAAAACCTCCCGGGAATGGGGGTTCATGATGAGGTCCACGTACCGCTGACGATACCGGGTCTCCAGGTCGGTCAGGCCGTGCCATTTCTCCGGAAGGGGCCGGAAGGATTTAGCCAGGAGGTCCGTTTCCTCCACCATGATGGTAAGCTCGCCGGTGCGCGTGCGAAAAAGCCTTCCTTGCACTCCCACAATATCCCCGATATCCAGACGGGAAAAAACCTGGAAGCTCTTCTCGCTCATCCGATCGCGCCGGAAATACCCCTGGACCCTTCCGGTCCGGTCCTGAATATGGCCGAAGGCGGCTTTTCCGAAATGGTTCAAGCGCATCAGGCGCCCGGCCACGGAGAAACGGTCGGTCAGGGTTTCGAAATCCTCCTCTTTCCGGTCCCTGTAAAGCCGGGAGATTTCCTCCGCAGTATGGCTGACCCGAAAGGTGTTGGGATAAGGGGGAAACCCGCCTTGGATTAATTCCTCAAATTTCTTTTTGCGTTGGGAAAAAAGCTCTTTTAATTCCTCCACGTTTCACTCATCGGAAAGAAAACAGGTCCTGGCTTACCTACCGGGACCTGCGCTTCTTTGGGTATTTACCCGAAGGTATCGAGTCCTAAAAATAGCCTAAATCATTCCTGGAGTCAAGCCCGGAAGTCGGCGGACATGCGGTAAAATGCATTGAAAGGAATAGTGATTCCGGCAAGAAGGAAAGCGAAATCGACCTCCCGCGATGGAGGCCGATAGCTCCTCGGACCCC
Organism: Syntrophaceae bacterium; assembly: GCA_013388675.1. GTDB lineage: Bacteria > Desulfobacterota > SM23-61 > SM23-61 > SM23-61 > SM23-61. The sequence goes on from JACAEW010000194.1 coordinate 23,006, forward strand.
CTTTTTTTTACCCCCCGGGGGCAGACGGGACGCCCCCTTTCTTTTCTTCCTCCAAGTATCGGATGACCGTTTTAAATATCTCGTCGCTGATGAGATGGACGGAATGGAGCCAATTCATGGCATCGGATATTTTGAATAAAAGGTGGGGCTCAATCCGGGATTGGCGCAAATTCTCCTCCCCTCCCTGTTCCCGGTCGAGGAGGACCACCATCTCATTCACCACCCCGCCTTGATCCCGGACCACTTCGGCGGCCTCGATCACGCTCTCCCCCGTGGTAATCAGGTCATCGACGATCAGCACCCGGTCATTGCGGTCCAAGATCCCTTCCACTTTTTTCCGAACGCCGTGTTCTTTCCTGGCCTGGCGGTAATAGATCAGGGGAATTCCCAGTTTCTGGCTGACTACGGTGGCGAAGGGAACCCCGGCTGTCGGTACCCCGAGGATTTTGTCGATTCGGGTGATCCCGATTTCGTTTACCACGATGCGGGTCAGGGAATTGGCGATCCAGTCCATGGTGATGGGGCTGGAGATGGTCTGCCGCAGGTCGATATAATAGGGACTTCTCTTTCCGGAGGTTAAAATGTAATCTCCGAACTTCACCGCGTTGTTCTTTATCAGAAGGATGCCGACCTGCTTCATGAGGAAGAGCTTTTCTTCCTCCCAAACCTTTTTTTCGATTTCCTCGAGCCTCGGAATCATGTTTTCGCACCCCCGGATTTTTGTTCCCTTTATTAACCGAGCGGAGGAGAAAAGTCAACAGAATTCAGAACCCCTCAGGTTTTGAAAACTCTTTTTTTTCGATGGGAAAGGAACAACGGAGAGGAGCGAAAAGTCTAATTCCGGGGAAGACGCTCAGGCCAGCCGGAGATATTTTCCCTCCCCCGGCCGGGCGGTCATTTTCATTCGGTCCAAAACTCTACGCCCCCGCTGAAAAGTAATCCAGGGCTTCCCCAGGCATTCCCGCCCTTCGAACAAGGTGTAACCGGCCTTCGAGTGCTGGGTTTTTCCGGTTAGGGTATGCGGGGCCGAGGGGTCATAAACCACCAAGTCGGCATCCGACCCTTCCCGCAGGCAGCCCTTGCGCGGATAGAGGCCGAAGACCCGGGCTGGATTTTCGGAAAGAACCTGAACCAGCTTCGGGAGGCTGATGCGGTTATGGTTGCACCCCGCATCATAGGTTACGTTCAGGAGGGTTTCCGCCTGGGGCGAACCGTAGGCGGCGTTGAAAAAATCTTCGTCGATCTTCTTGGCTTTGGGGGCATGATCGCTGGCGACCACATCCAGAACTCCCTCGGAAATTCCCTTCCAGAGCGCTTCGTTGTCTTCCCGGGAGCGCAAGGGGGGACCGATCTTGGCCAAAGCCTTCCAGCGATGTAAATCCTTTTCGGTCAGCTCCAGGTATTGCGGGCAGGTTTCGGCGAAGACCTTCTGGCCCCTCCTTTTGGCCCGGGCTATGGGCTCCAGCCCCCGGGCGCAGCTCACGTGGGGAATGTAAATCGGGCATCCGCATATTTCCGCGATGGCAATCGCCCGGTGGATGGCTTCCTCCTCCAGGGCTGCAGGGCGCATGCGGGTGAAGGCATCCATCGCCGGAATTCCTTCACGGTTGAATTTATCTTCCAGGTAGTCGGTGGCCAGGCCGTTCTCTGCATGGACCATGGCCATGCCCCCATGCTTGGCGATCAGGTCAAAGGAAGCGGTCAGGTAATAATCGGAGGTGAACCGTCCGAGCTTGGCATAAGTCATGAACATCTTGAAGGTCCGCACTCCGAAGCGAATGGCATCGGGAATATTCGGGTACTGCTTTTCCACCTGAAATAACCCCAGATGCAGCCCGAAATCCAGGTAGGAAGCGCGGCTTCCCTCGGAAATGGCCTTTTCGATGGCCTCGCCCGCCGTCTGTCCCGGAAAGGCATAGGCGAAATGGATCAGGGTGGTCGTTCCTCCCCATGCGGCAGTCAGGGATGTGGTTTCGAAATCGTCTTCGTAGAGGGGATGGGAATGGACGTCGATGACCCCGGGAAAAATGTATTTTCCATCCACGTCCAGGATTTCCTTGGCCGAGCGGCCCGGAATTTGAGGTGCCACGCGCGCAATCTTTTCCCCGCGAACGGCCACATCGTAAGGAAAAAGCCCCTCCCCGGTTACGACGATTCCATCCTTCAATAGAAGATCGAATTCTTCGGCCATCTGAACCTCGCTGGGGTACGGTCGTTCCTATTTAAAAACCTTCTCCGGCGGAAAAGCGAACAGGGCTTTTTTACTGTGGCTTAAACCGAGGTCCGCCATCGCCTCCGCGATCTTCAGCGCCACAGCCGTAGGGTCCAGGACTTTGATACTCAACTTTGCCTCGAGTTCCGTCGCGTAGCCGGCCATCCCCGCACAGCCCAAAATGATCACCTCCGCTCCATCCTCCTCCACCGCCTTTTGGGCCATTTCGAAGACCCTCTGTTTGGTCTTCTCCGGGTACCGGTCGGTATCGGCCACGGATAGGTCCAGGCTTCGAACGGATGCCAGGAAGTGGCTGAGGCCGCGCAGATGAACATGATCCTCCCGCATGGGAATCCGCTGTTTTCGGGGGGTCATGATCGAAAAGCGGGCGCCGAGCATGGCTGCTATGTGAAGGGTCGCCTCCTCGATCCCAACGACCGGAATCTTGGAAACCTCCTTGGCCGCCTCCAGCCCCGGGTCCGAAAAGCAGGCCAGAATGACGGCATCATATCCCTCCCGGTTGGCTTTCTTCACCAGTTCCAGGGTGGGAGGAATCGCATGGGCCTCGTCGTAGGCCGATTCGATGGTCTCCGGCCCCTTATCCGGGCAAAGCACGGATAGCTGGGTATCGACTCTTTTTATCTTTTCCACTTCCTTCCGGATGTGCTCCGTCATGCTCCGGGAAGTGTTCGGGTTGATGACCATGATCTTCATTTTTCGGTTTTCCTCCTTCATCTTTTCCATCCCGTACTGTTAACCGGCCCAATCTTTTATTCATGCAGAGGCGGCCCCCCGTGGCCGCCCGGGTGATGGGCGGCCATCACGCGGTTGGCGTGATGGCCCCTACGATTTGGAAGTAGCTGCATCGCGCTAGGAAACCAGGGCTCTTCCCCGGCGGTAGGCTTTCCGGTTGAGGTCCAAATACTTTTGGGGTACCCGTCGCTGAATTACCTCTTCCCACAGGAATTCTTCGCTTTTCAACAACCCACTGAGAGCCCCCATCATGACGATATTCAGGACCCGGGCCTCCTTCAGGTCCAAGGCGGTCTGAAGTCCGGGGATGACGATGACATTCTTGGCGGCTTTTTTCAGGATCGCCAGAATTTCTTCGCGGTTGGGGTATTCCGCCTCCCCCGAGCTCACGCTGATCGGGTCCATGCGGCAGTCGTTCACCAGGATGGTCCCGTCCGATCCCACATAGGAAACGCGGCGAAGGGTTTCCACCCATTCGAATCCTACGAGGTAGTCGGCGCTTCCCTCCTCCAGGACCGGCGCGTGCACCTTTTCCGCCCAGCGAACATGGCTCACCACGGCTCCCCCGCGGACGGCGAGCCCGAGGATATCCGATTTTTTCACGTCATAGCCTGAAGAAATCCCCACATCGGAGAGGATGTCGCTGGCCAGCACGGTCCCCTGCCCCCCCACGCCCGAAATTAAGAATCGAAGGTCCCTTTTCATTCTTTTCGCTCCCTAACCCTGCTGCCCCGGGTTCTCCGCTATTTTCCGGATGGCCCCCGTAGGACAGACCTGGGCGCACACCTCGCAACCGTTGCAAAGCACGGGGTTGATCCCGCTCTTGTTCCTCTTATTCTTTGGGTGGACCGCCTCTGCCTTGACGATCGCCGGGCAGCCCAGTTTCGCGCAAAGGCCGCAGGCGGTGCACAGGTCCACATCGACTTCGTAGGCCGCCCGCGCGTGGGTTGGAGCGACGAAGACGCACTCGCCCTCGGCGATGAGAACCGATGTTCCCTTAAAAGTCGTGCATTCCTTGAGGGCCTTCTCCATGGCTCCCACATCGAAGGCGTTCACCTGGAGCACTTTCTCGACCCCCATGGCCTTCACCAGCCCGTAGATGTCCACGCGCTTCGTCGGTTCCCCCAGGAGCGTCTTATCGATCCCGGGATGGTCCTGATGGCCGGTCATCGCCGTTGTGCGATTGTCCAGGATGATGACCGTCCCGATGCCCTTGTTGTGGACCATGTTCAGGAGAGGCGGAATCCCCGCATGAAAGAAGGTCGAGTCGCCGATGGTACACACGGGATGTTCCGGGGGCCCCGATTTCCCCATTCCATGCAGGACCCCGATGCTCGCGCCCATGGAGCCCATCGTGTGCTGGGCGCTGAACGGAGGAAGGGTCCCCAGGTTATAACAACCGATGTCCCCGGCCACCGGAAGCTTCATCTTGTTGAGGAGGTAAAAAGAGGTCCGGTGGGGACAGCCGGGGCAGAGCACCGGGCTTCGATTGGGCAGGGAGGCCGGTGAGGAGACGCCCGTTTTCTTCCCGGTTTCGGGGATAAGCCCCTTCTCGGCGGCGATTCTGCGGATCGTCTGGGGCAGAAGCTCGTCGCAAGGGGGGAAGAATTCCTTGCCCACGACCGCAATTCCCATGGCCTTGATTTGCTCCTCCAAGAAGGGATCGAGTTCCTCGATCACCAGAATTCTTTCCACGCCCCTGGCAAATTCGCGGATTAAGTTTTCGGGCAAGGGATAGGTCATGCCCAGCTTCAAGAAAGAAGCTTGGGGAAAGACTTCTTTGGCGTATTCCAGGACCACTCCGCACGAGATAATCCCCAGCTTCCGATCGCCCCATTCGATCCGGTTCCAGGAAAACGTCTCGGCAAATTTGGCCAGATTTAGGAGTCTTTGCTCGACAACCGGGTGTCGTTTTTTGGCATAGAGGCACATGCAGTTGTACTTTTCCATGTTTCGAGGAAAGGGACCGACCCCCCCTTTTTCCGGCGGTCTCTCCCCCAGGATCACGACCGATTTAGAATGGGAAGTCCGCATGGTGGTTCGGACCATGACCGGCACGTCGAACTTCTCGCTGATGGCGATTCCCTGAATCACAAAATCCTTGCACTCCTGGCTGTCCGCCGGCTCCAGGAGCGGAAATTTCCCCAGCTTGGCATAGTGCCGGTTGTCCTGCTCGTTCTGGCTGCTGAACATTCCCGGATCATCGGCCGTTACCACCACGAGCCCGGCTTCGAGTCCCGTGTACACCGTGTAAAACAAGGAGTCCGAGAGGACGTTGACCCCCACTTGCTTCGTGGTCACCATTGCCCGCCTCCCGGAGTAAGCGGCACCGGCGGCCATATCCATGGCTACCTTTTCATTCACCGACCATTCGGAATAAATCTCTTTGTATTGCGTAATATTCTCGAGAATCTCCGAGCTCGGAGTCCCCGGGTACCCCGCGGCGATCTGGATCCCCGCCTCGTAGGCCCCGCGGGCGATCGCCTCATTTCCTGACAGGAGAACTTTCATGCTCTTTTCCTCACCCCTATTTCTCTTCCCGATCGAAAGGTTGTTGTGGTTGGGCTTTTAGCCCTTCTCCTTTTTTTCCGCGGCGAACTCTACGGCCTCCTGGGCTATCTCTTCCTTCCCCCGATTTCTCTGGAACTCCGCGTATTTCATCAAGTGGTGAACGGCCCAAAGGCCTTCTCTCGTTCCCTGGAGAAAAGGAATGTTCCCCCCCGCGAGAATTCCGCGGATCGTGGGGTCCAATCCCCCGGATATATGGCTTAGGGCGACCACGGGTTTTCCGCACGCTGCGGCTTTTACCGCCGCCCGGGCCACATGGGCGTATTGATTCACCTGTTTCTCGGCCATTCCCGGGGGGGAATCCTGGGAGATCATAATCAGATGAACACCCTCCTCCCTGGCCAGAACCTCCAAACAGGCGGGATAGGTTTCCTCCAGGTCTCCACTTCCCCACCCATCCAGTGGGTTTCCGATGGCCGTAAAAGAAGGAAGCTTTCTTCTCAGCTCCTTTTGTGCTTCCGGGGAAAGGGGGGCAAAGCGGAAAGAAAGACCCTCGGCCAGGTCGCTGATCAGGCCGATTTCGCCCCCGGAAACAGCAATCGCCCCAACCCCGTTTCCCTTAGGAAGGCGATTTCGGCAGCGGACCAAAACCTCGGCGGTTTCCAGTAGCTGGTCCAGATCATCGACCCGGATGACCCCCCATTTCTTGAACAAGGCTTCTTGAATCCCGTCCGCCCCGGTCAAAGCCCCGGTATGGGATCGGGCTGCTTGCCGGGCGATCTCGGACTTTCCCACCTTGAGGGCGATGATCGGTTTTCCGAGGTCCGCGGCCCCTCGGCACGCCGCGATGAAAGCTCGCGGTCGCCGGATGGTTTCGATAAAGGCGAGGATCACCTCGGTTCGCTCGTCCGCCACAAGGTATTCGAGATAATCGGCCAGGTCAACCACCGCTTCGTTGCCGCTGGAGATTAAATAGTTGAAACCCATCCCCCGGTTGCTGTTGGCCAGGGCCAGAATCACGGAACCGCTCTGGGCCACGGCGCTGACTCCCCCCTTTCGCAGAGTGGGAGAGATCGGAGCGCTGTAGGTCCCGACCCGGTCCTGCAGGTTTGCGTAACCCACGCAGTTGGGCCCGCAGAACTGAATCCCGTTGGAGGCGCAGATTCTCCTCAATTCCTCCTGCAACCTGGCCCCTTCGGCACCCGTCTCCGCAAACCCGCTGGCGAAGGCCCAGGCTCCCCGGACCCGCCTCCGCCCCGCTTCCTCGAGGACCGTATTGACCTGTTGGTAGCTCAGAAGAATGGCTACGCAATCAATAACCATCTCCTCCGGAACCTGCGAAAGCGAAGGATAACAGGGATACCCGTACAACTCCTTGTACCGCGGGTTGATGGGGATGATTTTTCCCGAAAATCCCAGAGTTTGAAGGTTTTCGATCACCAACGATCCGGCGCCGAATCTCTCGGAGGCGCCCACCACGGCAATGCACTTGGGGTTTAAAAGAGGAGTTAAATCCTTCATTGGCCTTCCATGGGAGACCGGAAGCGGGATCGCCATGAACCCGGTCCCCTCTTGCTTCCCGGGCTTTGGGTCATTCCAAATCCAGGAGTTTGCCGGGATTAATGCTGGTCATCCACCGCACCTCTTCCTCGCTGAACTCCAGGTCCAGCATGGAGGCAATGAATTCCCGCATTCCCTCCACCGGGGGCGGCAGGCTGTAAACCCCGAAATCCGTTGCCAGGATAAAGTGTTTCGGTCCCACCTCCTGAATCTGTTCGGCGATCATTTTCAGCCCCCCCGATACGGCTCCCGGAAGACCTTCGTCCAGCGCCCGCCATTCGGGTTCCACATAATAATGGGTTTTGGGGATCGTGGTCGTGTGGGTGTGAGCGGCCAGGGTCCGCTCCAAATAGGCCCCCGAGGCCGCCGCTCGTTTCATCTCGGCGATCGTCAGATTGGCCACCACCGAATTGGCCAAAAGCACTTTTGGGATCCCGTAATGTTTCGCCAGGTCGATCAGTCGAAAGGCCTCCGCCGGAGAGACATGCCCGGTATTCAGGATGATCTGGGGATTGGCGGCGATCATTTCTAGGATTTCGGTGAGCTCAGGGCTCAACTTGCCTTCCAGCGGAATCTCAATGCAGCGGGATAACTCCTCCTCGACAAATTTGGGATAGAGGTCCTTCAGCGGCGAAAATTTCCCGTCCACCACCCGGCCCTCTTTGCTCGCCTGGTATTTGGTCGAGTGGGCACCGAAGCTCACGTATTTCGCCCCCGAGCCGTAAAAAATGGCGGTTTTCACCGCGCGCGGGTTCATTCCCCCGTAAACCGTGTTCAGGATGATCCCGCCGAAAACCTTGAAATCGGGAACCACCCGGCTCACGATCCAGGCTGTTCCCGTGGTCATTTCGAAAACGTCCATGTACACGATGGCCCGCATTCCCGCGTCCCTTGCTTGGATGGCCGCCTGAACGGGGTCCACCGACCGGGGGCTGCTTTTCAAATGTGGACCCGCATGGACGTGGATGTCGATGGCGCCCTTGAGCAGTTCGTAGCTTTTCTCCGTCGTTCTTTCCTTCACCCATTCGGACATGTCTCGCATGAGAACGTTTCTCCTCTCTAAGCTCATCCGTTGGCCCGTCCGATCGCTCCCGGGAGACCGGGGACATTTCGGAGGACCCGACGTTCATCGGAAAATCAACTTCGGCAGCAATAACGAGACCTCGGGAAGATAAGCGATCACCAGAAGGACGAGAGCCATGACTCCCAAATACGGGAGCAGAGGTTTTGCCACCTCCGTGACCGTTACTTTCCCGATGCTGCAGGCGACAAACAAACTTACGCCCACCGGCGGGGTAAAAACCGAGATCCCCTGGCAGGCCACGATCACGATGCCGTAGTGGACGGGATCTATGCCCAGGGTGCGGGCGATGGGAAGCATGATGGGAGTCAATAGAATGACTGCCGGAACCCCCTCCAGAATCGCGCCCAGGGGGAGAAAAACCAGGATCGTGAGGAGGATGTACAGGTATTTCCCTCCTCCTAAGCTGAGCATCCACTGGGCGATCATCTGGGGAACCTGCTCCCGGGAAAGGATCCAGCTGAACGAGTGGGCGGTGCCCACCAGCAGAAGGACCATCCCGGAGATCTTCCCCGTCTCTACCACCTTCTCAAAAAAGGTCTTTGCGCTCACCTGGCGATACACGAACCTGCCGATCAGAATCGCATACAGAACGGCGACCGCCGCCGCCTCCGTAGGGGTGAAGACGCCCCCCAGGATTCCGCCGAAGATGATGACCGCCATCATCAGCGCCAGAATCGAGTCTTTGGCCGCATCCACAATCTCCGGGAATGGGGCGCGCCGCCCCGGCTTCCGCCCCACCCGGACCGCCTGGAAATAAATCTGGATCATGAGGGCCAAAGCCATCAGGAAGGCGGGGATGAACCCGGCGGCAAAAAGCTCCCCGATGGAAACCCCGCCCACGACGCCGTAAATCACCATGGTAATGCAAGGAGGCACCAGCATTCCCATGCCGCAGGCCGCGGCGGTGATCGCCGTAGCCCGGCGGGCCGAGTAGCCGTCCTTGACCAACTGGGGGATCATGATTCCCCCGATGGCGGCCGTATCCGCCGAAGTGGACCCCGAGATGTCCGAGAAAAAGATCTCCGCCACCACGACCACCATTCCGAGGCCGCCCCGAAAGTGCCCGACCAGCACCTTCGCCAGACGCACCAGGCGGTCCGATATGCCGCCGATGTCCATCAGCGCCCCGGACAGGATAAAAAGCGGCACGGCCAGCATGGGGAATGAATCGGTCCCGGCCAGGATCTGCTGGGGAATGATGGCCAGGGGTACGCTGCCGAAGAGCCAGAGGGAAAGGATCGAGGCCCCCCCCAAGGCAAAGGCAATGGGAACGTTGAGCGAAAGGAGGAGGAAGAAGAGAACGAGTAACGACAGAGCCAGCATGGAAAGAATCCCTACAGCAAATCGGGGGTCCGATGCCTTTTTTGAATCGTCAGAAGGTTATAGAGCAAATGAAAGCTCATGAGCGCTCCCGAAACCGGGAGCGAGAAGTACACGTACCGCATGGGAATCTGGAGGGCCGGGGTGATCTGGAAGGAGACGATCTGCAGCATCCGCAGGCCGTAAAAAATAAGGACGAAAACGAGGATGGCCATGAGCAGTTGAACCGCATAATGGCCGGCGAGCTGCAGGCGGGGGGGCATTTTTTTCACCAGCAGGTCGAACCCGAAATGGGACTGCTCCTTGACTCCGTAGGCGGCCCCCACCAGGGAAATCCAGATAAAGAGGTAACGGGCCAGCTCCTCCGTCCAGGGGCTGGGCTGATTGAGCACGTAACGAAAGCAAACCTGGCCGCAAACCACGGCGAACATGAGGGTCACGAACGATCCCAGCATGGCCCGCTCGACCCATCCCAGAAGGTCGTTGATTCGCTGCAGGAATTTCAAATCATCCCCCAAAAACGAGGGGCAGGGAATCCCCTGCCCCTCCTTGCCTTCACCCGTTTATCTTTTGGGAAGCAAGGCGTCTGCTTCCTTGGCCACGCGCTCTACAAGCTCCTTCCCGCGGGGGATTCGCACCATCATTTCGTTCCAAACCGCCGGGCGGACGATCTTCACAAAAGGCCCAAGGTA
>JACAEW010000080.1 GCA_013388675.1 Syntrophaceae bacterium
ATAACGGAAGGCGTGCTCAATATATTTTCCGCCGCAGTCTATGACATCTCTCTTCGTTCCCGGGTGTACATGCGCATCGATGGCCTTCATTTTTTTCTCCTTTCTTGAAAAGCCACTCCCCCTTGGTCTTACCTTGCTGTTTCCCCTGCTTCTTCTGCCCTGTTTTCTTATTTTCTGACGGATCCCTCCGTCGGTATTTAGATTTCACCCGGAAATCCTTTTCCATCTTCCTTTGCCTGGTTCTTTCTTATCAGAATTCAGAAATGTTTTCAAAAAGAATTTCCCGGAAGATCGTGCTATTTTAGGGGCAGCTCGACTTCGGGGGGAAAAGGCGGTGGATTCAATCATCAAAAGGTTGGAAAAAGAGGTTTTGGTGTTGAGCGGGGCCATGGGAACCATGATGGCCAAGATGGGGGCCGACCTGGGCGGATGCATCGGCCAGTGGATCGTGGAGCACCCCGATGTGTACCGGGATTTGGTCCGCGAATATTTTCGGGTCGGCTGCGATATCGTTTCCGGGGGCACCTTCAATTTGAATCGGATTACCCTCGCCAAGTTCGGCCTGACGGAGAAGGCCGGAGAGCTGAATCGGGGGATGATCCGGATCCTGAAGAGCGTCCAGCCGGTAGGAAAATACGTCGCCGGGAGCATGGGACCCATGGGAAGAATGTTGAAGCCCCTGGGGGATGTGGACCCCCGGGAAGCCTTTGAAGCCTTTTCCGAGCAGGCCCGATCGCTGGCGGATGGCGGGGCGGAGATCGTCATCGTCCTTACCATGTACGACCTGGAAGAGGCGGTGATCGCCCTCCGGGCGGTGAAAAAAGCAAGCTCACTTCCGGTTTTCGTCTCCCTGGCTTTCAACCGGGGGGCGCAGGGCTATCGCACCATGATGGGGGTGAGTCCGGATGCGGCGGCCCGCCGACTGGAAGCGGAGGGGGCGGACATAATCGGGGCGAATTGCGGGAGCGTCACTCTCAAGCAGATGACCGAAGTGATCCGCCTGATGAAGGCCCATTGCCGCAGGCCCCTAATGGCCAAGCCTAATGCTGGGTCTCCCCAGGTGGTGGAAGGAAAAGAGCAATATGCCGCCAGCCCCGAGGAATTTGCCGAACATGTGGAAGACTGGGTCAAAGCGGGAGCCCGGATCGTTTCCGCCTGCTGCGGCTCCGGCCCGCCGCACCTGAATGAAATCGTAAAAAGGGTCAAAAAGCTAAGGGCATGAAGAAGGCGAACGGGAGCCAGCCAGAATCCTGAGTGACGAAGACCTTTCCGAATCCGCCCGAAAGCGGGCGACGGCAAGGCTCAAAAAGGGGGGGCATTTAGGCGGCAAGATCCTCGCTACCCGGGAAGAACTCCATAGACCTGAAGGCAGGGCAACTGCTAAAGGAATTTTGCCTGGGGAGCCATTCCTGGGTCTCCGGGTCAAAGAAAAAGGGATTCCCACCCCAAATAACCAGAGCTTTGACAAATTCTCTTCCTTACTGTACACTAATTTTGTAAGGAAAAGGGGGGCAGCCCGGAGTCCTTGGATTTATTGTTGGACCGGAAAAATTCGGCCTGCAAGGCTTCATGAACGGTGGAGAGGGAGAAGGCATGCAATCGATCATTACCTCAAAATTTCAAACCACGATTCCCAAGGCGGTGCGGGAAAATCTCAAACTTTCAATCCAGGATGCTTTGGAGTGGAAAATTGAGAGGGGAAAGGTCGTTGTTTCTCCGGTCCAGAAGAAATTCCTGCAATACCGGAATGCCCTAAGAACGGGGAAAGGGGATATTTCTGCCGATATCGAACGCGCGCGCGACTTGCGGGCAGAGAAACATCGGTGAAGAAATATATCATCGATGCGAACGCGTTGATCTCCTACGTCACCGATCGAAATCCCGATCAACAGGAAAGAATCGCCAGGGTCTTTCAGGAGGCGGCAAAGATCAGGGGAATCATTCTTTGCCCCCAGAATGTCTTAACGGAATTCATCTATGTGTTGGATAAGGTGTATGGAGTATCCAAAAAGGATATCCGGGTGATGGTCGAGGATTTCTTGGCCATGCCCGGTGTTGAGTTGGCGCACCCAATCGACATCCCCGCTGTGTTCAATTTTTGGCCGGAGCCCCTGGCGGATTTCGGAGACGCCATCGTCGCCTCTCTTGGAGTTCTGCACAAAGGATCAACCATCCTGACCTTCGATCGAAAATTCAGCCGAATTTTGAGAAGGCTCGGACTGGCGGTCGAGAAGGATTGAGCGGAGTTCCCCCCTTTACCCTGGGAGATCGTGCCGCAAACCTCTTCCGGGCGGGGAGCTAAAGACCTTTTGCTTCCCAAAGGTCTCCGCGCGGCAGCTCAGACCGCTGCCGACCCGAAAATCTGCCGGATTCCCTAATTCGCTCTCCCAAACATCTCTTTCAGCAGGGGCGTGATGCCTCCCTTTTCCAGTACCTCGAGCATCTCCGCAGGGAGTGGTTTACCCTGCAATGGAATGTTCCGGTTCAAATTTTTTACCCGGGCGGTTTCCAGGTCCAACTCCAGCATCTCTCCCTCTTCAAAAGATGGAGATACCCCGGAACAGGGGACGACCGGCAGGCCGATGGCCACGGCGTTGCGGAAGAAGATGCGGGCGAAGGACTCGGCTACCACCGCGGAGATTCCCAGGGCCTTCAGGGCGCGCGGAGCCGATTCCCGGCTGGAGCCGCAGCCGAAATTCTTGCCGGCAACAAGAATATCCCCTTGCCGGGCCTCCCTGGCCAAACGGGGGCTGACGGCTTCGAGGACATGTCTCTTAATTTCGTCTATAGGAGCAGCCAGATACTGCCCCGGAGTGATCAGATCGGTGTTGATCTGATCCCCCACCTTCCAAACCCGACCCCGAATTAAAGACGATTCCTTCCGCATTCCGCGCTCCGAATTCCGCATTTCAAAGGTGGTTTCTTGGGTCTGCAATGATCCCTTCCACCGCCGACGCTGCCACCGTAGCCGGGGACCCCAGGAAGACTTCGGATTCGGGGCTGCCCATCCGGCCCTGGAAGTTGCGGTTGATCGATGCGACGCATTTCTCCCCCGGGGCCAGGAGTCCCATGTGGCCGCCGAAGCAGGGGCCGCAGGTGGAATTACAAATGAGCGCGCCGGCATCCACGAAAATTTCCAGGATCCCCTCCTGCAATGCTTCTCGATAGACCTCCCAGGAAGCCGGGACCACGATCTAGCGGACCTGCGGATGGACTTTCCTCCCTTTCAGGATTTGAGCGGCAATCCGCAGGTCTTCGATCCTTCCGTTGGTGCAGGAGCCGATGAAGGCCTGGTCGATCTTCACTCGTCCCGCCCGGGAGATGGGCCTCACGTTGTCGATGTTGTGGGGGAAAGCGACCTGTGGTTCCAGAGTGGAGGCATCCACCCGGTGGACGCTTTCATGGATTGCATCCGGGTCCGGCCGGATCGGGGAATACGCTTTTTTCGCCCGGCCCCGGAGGAAATCTGCAACCTTCTCATCCGGCTCGAAAAAACCGAACTTGGCCCCCAGTTCCACCGACATATTGCTCATGGTCATCCGGGAGTCGATGGACATTTGCCGGGCGGTCGAGCCGTTGAACTCGATGGCCTTGTACTGGGCAACTTCGGCAGAATAACGGCCGGCGATATAAAGAAGGAGGTCCTTGGACATCACCCCAGAGGCCAGGTTCCCTTCCATCTTAAACTGGATGGTCTCCGGGACCCGAAACCATAGCTTTCCGGTGGCCAATACATAAGCCATCTCGGAATAGCCGATTCCCGTTGCCGCGGCTCCGAATGCTCCGTAGGTCACGGTGTGGGAATCCGTTCCCACGATTAGATCGCCGGGGATGACATGGCCCTTCTCCGGAAGGACCTGGTGGCAAATCCCGGCCTTTTCCCCGTAAGCGTGGCGGATGCCGTATTCCTCGACGGCCTTCCGCACCGTCTGGTGATGAACCGCCGCCTCCACCGTCGGGGCCGGAACCCAGTGGTCGATGAGGCTGACGACTTTATCTGGGGCCCAGATTTTCTTAATTCCGGCCTCTTTCAGGATGGGGTACACCCCCCGCATCCCTTCGTGAATCATGGCCAGGTCGATCTCGGCCACCACGTAGTCCCCGGCTCTCACGGAAGAACGTCCCGAAGCCCGGGCGAGAATCTTTTCGGCTAAAGTCATGCCCATAATATCCTCAAAAACGCATAGCACAAAGAGCAGAGAGCAGAGCATAAAATCCAAAGCAGCCTATAGGGGCGATTCATGAATCGCCCCTACGCGATGCACCATGCTCTATGCCTTTTTCCTCATTAGTGCGAGGCGCCCTGCAGAAGGTCTGCTAAAGTCGAAATCCTTTTCAGGTTTTCCAGACCTTCTACCAGCTCGATGGTCTTTTCCATATCCTTTTTGGATTGGATGCCTTTAACGCACTGCCGGTATTTATCCTTCACCTCCCCCGCAGTCAGCGGATTCCCCGGAGTACCCCGAGCTTCATCCACCGTTTTGGTATAAACCCTTCCATCCTTCAAAGTTACCTTCACCGTGGTCGAGGGATTCCCCGACTGCTCAAGGCTATTCAGGTCCGGCCGAACCGAAAAGGTAACCTTCCGAATCAGCTCCTGGATTTTGGGGTCCTGAACCTTCTGGTCCTTGAAATCGGGAAGGGCGACTCTTCTTTCCATCAGAGCCAAGGCCATACAGAACTCCAGGCTGAATTTCCCCTCCAGCGCGGTTCGCGGGCGGGAGTGGATGAGCATCGTGGGCGTGGTGTAGGTCCCGGCGCAGGCAATCGCCTCCACATCCTCGGGCTGAATGTCATTCTGTACCACCAGGTCCAGCATGGCATCGATGGCCGGATGGGTCCGGGCGCAGCTTGGATAGCGTTTGAGCCCTACGCCCGGAGACACGATGTCGAAGGGGTCTCCCAGATTCGCTACGATTTTATTCAGATCGTATTTTCCCGCGCCGGAGAAAGCATTGGCGTATCCCAGCTTGGCCTCGACGATTCCCGGGTCCGCGGTGTATCCCCGCCGGGCGAGCTGCGCGGCCATCACACCGTTCTGGGCCGCTCTCCCGGCATGCAACGGCTTGGTCATAGTCCCGAAATTCTGCCTCAATCCGGAGGCCAGGGAGCCGGCAATGCCCAGAGCCATGCAGACTTTTTCCCCGGACAGGTTGAAAAGCCTGGCCGCGGCAGCCGCTGCGCCCATGGCCCCCAGGATGGCCGTGGGGTGCCACCCGTTTTCGAAAAGATGGGGATTCATTCCCGCGCCCAGCTTGGTCTCCACCTCCACGCCGATGATGAAGGCCTCAAGCAACTCTTTGCCCGAGGCCTTGGCTTCTTCCCCGGCAGCGAGGGCCGCGGGAAGGACGGGGACGGTGGGATGGCCCCGCATATTCCGGTTGATGTCATCGTAGTCCAACGCATGCCCGAAGGTCCCATTCGCCAGGGCCGCCAGGGAGGAGGAGGTTCTGAACTTTTTTCCCCAAACACTGGCCCGAGGGCGGCCGCCCGTATCTTTAATATATTCGGTCATGATCCGGGACATGGGGTCCCGGGAGCCTGCTAAGGACACTCCCAGCAAATCCAGGATGATTCTTTTCCCGATCTCCCTTGCTTCCGGAGGAATATTCCCCAGGACGGTGCTCACGATGAAATCGGCCAGCTTCTTGGTGACTTCCATAATCAACCTCGAAAAAAATGCCTTGAGCGCCTGAAATACTTATCCCGACCGAGTCGGAATCAAACAGGATGCTGTAGGGGTCCCGCCTTCGGCGGGATGGCCGCCCGCATATGGGCAACCATCCCGCGCTTCGCGTGATGGCCCCTGTAATTTGACACTTCGCAGCGAACCTCCGCAAGGGCGGTTCGTGAACCGCCCCTCCACCGATCCGGCAAAGCTCCAATTGGCGCTTGCATATAGGGTTTTAACCGTCTGATCTTATCGCTTCTTTCTCTTCCAACTCTTTAATCTTTTTCCCCGGGTATCCCAGGATGTTGGAAAGAACCTCGCGGGTATTTTCTCCTAGCCTGGGAGGGCGGGTGAAGGTATCCGCCGGGGTCTTATCAAACTTGAGCGGATTTCCGATGATTTTGATTCTTTCCTTTCCCGGACCATCCGTTTCTCTAATCATCTCCCGGCTCAAAACCTGGGGGTCCGATAGCACCCGGTCCAACGTGTTGATCGGTCCCGCCGGAACTCCCGCTTGATGGATCGCTTCCAGCCACTCATCACCGGGCCGGGTCAAAAGGTGATCCTCCATCATGGGAATCAGGATGGATTTGTTTTCCAGGCGCTTGGTGCGAGTATTGAACCGCGGGTCCTCCGCCCATTCCGGCTTTCCGATGGCCTTGCAGAGCCTCTGAAAATGGTGGTCCTGGTGGGCCACGATAACGATCCGGATATCCTTGGTCTTGAAGGCCTGGTAAACGACAAGAGATTGATGCCCGGCGCCGATGGGGCCGGGCACTTTGCCGGAGTGGAAATAGTACTGGGCGATGTAGGTCAGGAGGTACACCTGCCCATCCAATAGGGAAACCTCCAGACGCTGGCCCTCCCCCGTTTTTTCCCGGTGAATGTAGGCCGCCAAAACTCCATGGACGCCCAGGAGTCCTCCCACCAGGTCGCCGATGGGGATTCCGGCGCGGACCGGCGAGCCTCCGGGCTCTCCGGTAATGGACATTCCCCCGCTTACGGCCTGGACGATCAGGTCGTAACCCGGCCGGTCGCGGTAAGGACCATTATACCCATAAGTGGAAATGGAACAGCAAATAATCTTCGGATTGTATTTTTTCAGGGTTTCGTAGTCGATCTGCAGTCGCTCCAAAACCCCCGGGCGGTAGTTGTCGTAGACCACGTCGGACTTGGCCACCAGGTCGTATAGGACCTGCCGTCCCTCCGGAGATTTCAGATTGATCACCACGCTTTTTTTATTCCGGTTTATGGACCAGTAATAGGCGCTCATATTCTCCGCATAAAAATGGGGCGGGCTGACCCGCGTCTCGTCGCCGTCCAGCGGTTCGACTTTTATGATCTCCGCCCCCAGGTCGCCCATCAACATGGACCCGGAAGGCCCGGCCAGCATCATGCTAAGGTCAATGACCCGGACCCCTTTTAACGGTCCGCTGCTTTCTTTTCTACCATCCGTCATATTCCCTCGTTCTCCTTTCAGGGAAGGATGATGTGCAAGCTCATGGACAGATTGCCGAACCTATTTCTCTCCCAACCGCCCTGATGGCAATTGCCTGATTCCGCAATCCGCAATCCGAATTCCGCAATTTAAAGCGCTGCCGGCTGGTATTCCCCAAAAACTTCCCGCAGAACATCGCACATCTCCTGAAGGGTGGCGTAGGCCTTTACGCATTCGATCAAGGTGGGGAAAAGGTTGACTTCCTCCCGGCCCGCTTCATCCCTCAGCTTCTTTAGCAGGTCTGCCACTTTACGGGAATCCCGGCTCCTCTTGACTTCCTTCAACCTCTCGATCTGCACTTTTTCCGCATTTTCCCGCCGCTCCGGGTCGTAAGGATGGGCGACCAGACGGGTGGTTTGCACATCGAGTTCGCTCTCTCCCGTATAGCAGTTGACCCCGATGATGAGGTCCTGCCCCTCCTCCAGCCTCTTCTGACGCTCGTAGGCGCTCCGGGCCACTTCCCGCTGCAGGTACCCGTTCTCGATGGCTTTCACGACTCCACCCATGGACTGGATTTTATCGAATTCCGCCCAGGCGGCGCTTTCGATCCGGTCGGTGAGGGACTCCACATAATAAGACCCCGCCAGCGGGTCCATAACCTCGGTAAGGCGGGCTTCGTTCTGAAGAATGCGGGCCGCGTCTTCGCTCAGTTGGATCGCTTCCAGGCTCCATCCCAGGCCGAGGGGTTCATCGAAGGGAGGATTGCAGTTGGGGGGGCCTCCGGATAGGGCGGCAGCGATTCCTCCCACGACGGACCGGGTCAGGTTGTTGAGGGGACGCTGGACCGAGCAGTTGACCCGGCCGCAGTGGGCGGTGGAGGCCATGCGGAGGAGCATGGAACGTTCGTTCTTGGCCCCGAATTTTTCCTTGACCACCTTGGCCCACATCCTCCGGGCGGCGCGGTGGAAGGCGATCTCCTTGAAAAATTCCATGGACCCGCCGAAGGCATTGAAGCTGAAGCGGGGGGCGAAATCGTCCACGTCCAAGCCCGCATTCACCCCTTCCTGCAGGTATGCGGCGCCGATGGCCATGCTGTAGGCCAGGTCCTGCTCCCGGGTGGCACCGGCTTCGCGGATGTGGAATCCTCCCATGCTGGTGATGTTCACGTTGGGGACATGTTTTACAAAGAACACCAGGCTGTCCCGGAACATGCGCATGGCCTGGCGGGGCGGGAAGATATAGGTCCCCCGGGCGATATATTCCTTCAGGATCTCATTCTGGGGCGTGGCCCGGAGCTTGTCCCAGGAGATGCCCCGTTTGTCCGCCAGGGCCAGGTACATGGCCATGATGATATTGGCCGGGGCGTTAATGGTGAAGTTGGAGGCGGTCCGGTCAATGTCCGTTTCCCCGGAGAAAGCCTCAAAGATAATCTCCATGTCCCGGAGAGTGTCCACGGCCACTCCCACCTTTCCCACCTCTCCAACTGCCAGGGGATGGTCCGAGTCGTAGCCGATCTGAGTGGGTAGATCGAAAGCAATGTTGGGACCGGCCTTTTGGCCCAGCTTTTTCATATGGAGATAGTAATCCCGCGTATCTTCCGCAGACCCGTACCCCGAATAACGCCCGGCGCGCGCCAGCCCCGGGGCCTGGGCGATGGAACCCGAACCCCTCTCCCCGGTCCGGTAGGGAAAGGTGGGAAAGGTCCCCGCGGTAAACGGGTACTGCCCCGGAAATCCGACCTTCTCCAAGAAATCAAAATCCCCTCCCGTGTCGAGGGGAGAATAAAAACGGGTGGGAGACTCCTTCAGCTTGAATCGCTGGAGGGCCGGCTTGAGGGTCTTTTCCTCCCATTTTTCCTTTTCTTCTCTTATTTTCTCCATAGAATCATCATGGCTCATAAGCCCAAGTCTCCTTTCCAATTCCTCCCGGGGGAAAACAACTTCCTCTTCATCAGTTAATCACCTTGGCCCCCATCTTGGGAAGGAATTCTTTATACCAGGCGGATTCGGCGACCACTTCTTTTTCCAACGTCTTCCCGTCCTTAAACTCGTAAGGAAGGTCCAAATGCTTCAGCAGCTTCTGGAATTCCCCTCCATCCGTTACTTTCTTTACCGCGGCAAGGAGCTTTTGATAGGCGGGTTCCGGGAGTCCTTTGGGCGCAACCACGATATAGCCCAGGGCCGGAGCATCCGGGCATCCCAGCTCCCTGAGGATGGGGATGTTCGGGTAGTCGGGGTCCCGCTTTTCCGCGTTGTAAATCATGAGCATGCGAAAGACCCCCTGTTTCACGTATTGCATGTGCTGTCCCGATCCGGCGACGAAATCCGTGTGTCTGCCCAAGAGAGCGGTGTTGGCCGGGGCCCCGCCCTTGTAAGGCACGTGCTTGAGATTCAATCCCTTGCACTGGGAAAAGAGCTCCACCGCCATGTGTTGTTGGGTGTAGGCTCCGGAAGACCCGTAAGATAGGCCGGGCTTGGATTTGGCGTAGGCAATGAAATCATCGATCGTCTTCAGCGGGGAATCTGCCAGGACGCAGAGGCCGCCGATGTAGCGGCTGTACTGGGCAATCAGGGTAAAATCCTTGAAGGGATCGTAGGATACTTTGAAAACATGCGGCCGGACGCTAATGACCCCCGTGGAAACGACCCCCAGGGTGTATCCGTCGGGCTTCTTGCTGGCCACCAGCCCTGCGGCCACCGTGGCCCCTCCCCCGGCCTTGTTTTCCACCACCACCGCAACGCCGAGGAGTTTTTCCAGACCGGCGGCCAGTGCGCGGGCAGTCAAGTCAGTGGTCGCCCCGGCCTCGTAACCGCAATAGACGGTGATGGGCTTGGAGGGGTAATCCTGCGCCAAGGACCGACAAGGCAAGGACATCGCGGCAAGCAAACTTAGGAATGTTAGAACCCAAAAAATGTTTGGTTTCATTTTCATGGCCGCCTCCCTAACATTATAGTGCCCGACAAAAGACAGTCGGCATTGCCTTCTCACCCAATTTCCAAAATCCCCGCGCCCCTCCTTAATCAAAGGGGGACAAGGGGGGATTTGCTGCCGAGATTTTTAGCCAACGAGTCTAAGGGATGTCAACTTCCTTAAGCCGTTCACCTTAGGTAGAATTCTCTTTCCTTCCTCATCCGTTTGCCATTGTATCTATTTTTCGGCTATCCCATCAAGTTCCGCGCTGCTTCATTCGTCTTTCTCCGCCTCCGCCACCAGGGTCTCCCGTTTTTTGCGCAACATGGGTAGAAGGGACGAAAGCAAAAGGAAGGCCGCTATGATCAGGCAACCCGCGGAGATCGGCCGCCGCATGAAGATGCCGAAGCTGCCGTCGGAGAGGATCAGGGACTGGCGAAGGGCATTTTCCAGGAGGGGAGTCAAGACATAGGCCAACACCATGGGGGCGGGTTCGTACTCGAACTTGCGCATGAAATACCCCACCACCCCGAAGACGAACATCATCAACACGTCCACCGTGCTGTTATTGATCACGTAAGCCCCGATGAGGCAGATAAAAAGAATCAGCGGGAAAAGAAGGGAGTAGGGAATCCGCAGGAGCTGCACCCACAGGCCGATGAGGGGCAGGTTCAGGATGATCAGCATAACGTTTCCCAAGTACATGCTGCTGATGACCCCCCAGAAGAGCTGCGGGTGCTCCTTCACCAGCATGGGCCCGGGGGTAATGTTGTGGATCATGAGGGCGCCCAGCAGGATGGCCATGACCACGTTGGCCGGGATGCCCAGGGTGAGGAGGGGGATGAAGGCTCCTTGGGATGCCGCATTGTTGGCGGCCTCCGGGGCAGCCACTCCTTCGATCGCTCCCTTGCCGAATTCTTCGGGGTTCTTGGAGACGCGCTTTTCCAGAGCATACGAAACGAAGGAGCCGAGGACGGCTCCGCCGCCGGGAAGGATTCCCAGGAAAAAGCCGGAACCCGTGCCCCGAAGAATGGCCCAGATGGACCGCCTCCAATCCTCCAGGTTGGGAAGGAGGCCTTTCACCCGGGTGGTCAGGAGCTCCTGTTTCATCTTCTTTTCCACGTTGAGCAGGATCTCGGAGATCCCGAAGAGCCCCATGGCGAGGGGGGCAAGCCCGACCCCGTCGAGCAACTCCGGGATGTTGAAAGTGAAACGGGGCATTCCGGTCATGGTATCCAGCCCGATGGTCCCCAGGACGACTCCCACCCCCGCAGTTAAGAGGGCTTTGACCATCGATTTCTGTGCCAGGTAGGTCAGGATTACGAAACCCAGAAGCATCAGGGAAAAATACTCGGGGGGGCCGAACTTTAGGGCCACGGAGACCAGGGGAGGGGCCAAAAGCTGCAGGCCGATGACCCCTAGGGTCCCGGCGATAAAGGAGCCGAAGGCGGCGATTCCCAGAGCCGGCCCGGCCCGCCCCTTACGGGCCATCTGGTAGCCATCCAGGCAGGTGATCACCGAGGCCGCTTCTCCGGGAATATTCACCAAGATGGAAGTGGTCGATCCCCCGTATTGGGCCCCGTAGTAGATGCCGGCCAGCATGATGATGGCCGTGGTGGGGGGGATCCCGTAGGTCACCGGAAGAAGGATGGCCATGGTCCCCACAGGCCCGATTCCGGGGAGAACGCCGATCAGGGTCCCGGTGAAGACCCCCAGAAAACAGAAAGTGATGTTTAGGGGTTGGAGGGCTACGGTGAAACCGGCGATGAAGTTGGCGAAAAAATCCATGAGGGAAAACCTTTGCGGGTTAGAGGCCGAAGATTCCCTTGGGTAAGGTGGTTTTGAGCAAAACGTTGAAAAGCAAATAGGTCAAGCTCAGGGTAAGGGCGGGGATGATGATGGCCTTGCCCCAGGCGAGGTTTTCCACGTACCGGAACATCAGGAAGAGAAGCAGAAAGCTGGTGATGAAAAATCCCAGCCCTTCCAGAAAGAGGATAAAGCCCAGGGTGAAAAAACAGACGATGAGGGAACGATGCCAGTTCAGGTCGATCCAGTGCGCTTTGAGGTTCAGGGGAACCCCCCGCCACCGCACGAAGGATTGAAGGAATATGATCAAAGCCACCAGGGAGATAAACCCCCCGGCCAGAAAGGGAAAGAGTCCCGAATCCGGCTCCCCCAGGGTTCCCAGGCCCAACCGGGACGATCCATACAGGGTGGCCAGGCCCACGGCAAGCCAGAAAAGACTGCTGACCCGGTCGGTGTTCATTCCTTGACTCCTTGTGCCGTTCGGTTCGGGGGCGGAGGGTTTTACCTCCCTTTAAACACCGGCTTTCGTTTCTCCTTGAAAGCCTGCTGGCCTTCCTTGATGTCTTCGCTGTTGAAGGCCTGAAGACGCAGGGCCTCGATCTCCTCGGCATCCTGGGAGTCCAGTTTCTGGGAAAGGAAGATTTTGTTGAAAATGACCTTCATTCCTTTCAGCGAAAGGGGCGCATTGGCGGAAATCTCTTGGGCCATCTCGTAGGTAAAGGGGGCGAGCTGATCCTGGGGCAGGACGTAGTGAACCATTCCCATCTCCTTGGCCCGAATGGCGGGATAACTTCGGCCGGTGAAGAAGATTTCCTTCGCGTAGGCCAGGCCCACAATGCTGATCATACGCCGGATTCCATCGGGCTGGTAGATAATCCCCAGCTTGGCCGGGGGCAGCCCCAACTGGGCGTTTTCCGCGGCGATGCGCAGATCGCAGGTCATGGCTAGGTCGCAACCCGCCCCGAAGGCATGGCCGTTCAACATGGCGATGACCGGATAGGGGAAGTCGATGATCGCCTGCAGGCCGGTTTGCAGGGGATTCTTCTCCTTGAAGGCGGCGGCCGTTTCCGGGGTCATATTCCGGGGAATGTCGGAAATGTCGTACCCGGCGGTGAAGGCCTTGTCGCCCGCTCCCCGGAGGATCAGGCAGCGGGTTTCCCCCTCCTCCTGAATGGATTTCAGGAGGTCGGCCAGTTGGAACAGCATGATTGGATTCAGGGCATTGCGCTTCTCGGGCCGGTTGAAAATGACGGTGCAGACCCGGCCTTTCTTTTCGACGATCAAGAGCTTTTCTTCCATGGAATCTCCCTTGGGGATTCATTCCTGCCCGGGGGAACTTCTTCTTTTCTGCGAGAGCCCCGCAGCCGGACGGAATCATCGGAAAGGCGGGAACCCGACCATTGGGACCTAAGTTACAAAAGCCCCGGAGACCTGTCAAGCGATTTCTCCGGCGACTACGGAAAAGCCCGACCTCCGGACGGCCGAAGGCTGGAAGGACGGGGAAGGCTCAAGGGGGAGGAATCGAGTCGCCCCCCAGAATCGACCTTCGGATCGGTGCCCGCAACGGGAATTGGAAAGGGGACTTCATACCTCCAGGCGATTTCCCGCCCGGCGAAAGAGGGGGAGGAGCAGAAGGGACAGGATTCCAAAGAGAGCGAAGGCAGAGGAAAAGGAAAAGGCCTCGGCCCAATGGCCGATGGCCGCAGGAAGGAGGCCGCCCCCGAGAGAAAAGGCGACGAGCATCACCAGGGAAACCGCGACCGCCCTCCTCTGCGGGGGGAACAGGAGCGCAAGAACCGTGAAGCCCACGGGAAATAAACAGGCCACCGAAGCAGCCTGGAAGAACATGAAGATGGGGGTCAGGAGCGGGCCCCGCAAAGTTCCGAACAGGAGGGTGAAAAACCCGGTGGTTAGCAGAAAGAAGGTCATGGAGTTTTTGGGGCCGAATCGGGTGGTGATCCAACCGGACAGGAAGAGGACCCCGGTGCCGAAAACCCTGGAGAACCCAATCAGGGAATTGGCCCAGGGCCGCTCCATCCCCATTTCGCTCACCAGGAAGAGAGGGATCATGGTGTAAAGCCCGACACTCGACCCGATCGATACCGTGAATAAAGAGATCATCACCCAGTAGGAAGGACTTTTCACGATCTTATACATGGATTGAAAGCGGGGGGGCTCTCCCCGGTTTTTCCCCCCTTTTCCAAACAGGAGGAAAAGCAACCCCATTGAGATGCACGCGGCCCCCGCGAGGGCGAGGGATTCGCGCCAGGAGAAAAATTTCAAGAGGCCCTCAGCCAGCAGGGGAACGGTGATGAAACCCAGATTGGGGCCCAGTTCATGGACCGCCAGCGCCCGGCCCCAGTGTTCCCGGCTGGCCACTCCGGTCAGGGTGGCGATAGCCGAAGGCATGTACAAACCCGCGAAGACTCCCGCCAGGACAAGGCCGGCGCGCATCAGCTCGATGGACCTGGAGGCGGAGATGGCCGACAGGACCGTTCCCACCAGGATAATGCTGAGGGAGAGAGTATTCCGATGCGTGATCCGGCAGGAAACAAACCCGGACCCCACCAGCCCCACCCCGGAACCGCACGCCAGGTAGAGAAAAAGGGAACCCGCCTCCCCATGTCCGATCCCGAGGTCGCTCTCCACCACCGGCAGAAGCGGGGCCAGGATGACCCGGGAGGTGAAATTCAAGTAGAAAATCGCCGTTAAAAATAGAATGGGCTTCCAGGGAAAGGGCTGAATTCTATCCGCCATGGTCGAAACCTTTTCTCCAGCCGGGCAATAACCGCCCCCGACTCGACCCCCCTTGTAACATCCCAGCACCCCTTTGTCAAAGGCGATGGTAGACCTCCCCCAAATCCCCCCAATCGGCTTTAGAAAAGGGGGCGAAGGGGGGATTCCACGCAGGGGCGGCCCCCCGTGGCCGCCCCATGACGGGCAATCCCGCCATGGCGGGAGGATTGCCCCTACTATTTGATAGGGGCTCCGCCGCGTTGTGTTTATCAATGTCCGACGGCATGAATTATGGTAAAATCAAATCAAAATTCGACCCGAAAAATCCAGGAAGGTCAGCAGTCCGAAGGAAGGATGGTGGAAAATGGCCACGAAAGAATATCATTTTAAGTACGGGAGGAGATCCGTCCGCTTTAACCTGGACCCCCAGTTGGTGATCGGAGAACTTACCATCCGGGACCACCCCCCCCTCCAAGACCCGGCCGGGGAAATCCAAAAGGCCATCCGGAACCCGATTCATTCCCAGCCGTTCCGGGAAATCGTGAAGCCCGGCCAGACGGTCTGCTTCCTGGTCAACGACCCGACGCGGATCGCCAACAGCCATGTGTTCATGCCCATTTTGCTGAACGAGTTGAACTCGGCGGGGGTTCCCGACAAGGACATGTTCATCATGTTTTCCGTGGGAGCCCACCGCATGCTCCCCGAGGACGAGATGGCCCAGATGGCCGGGCAGGAAGCCGCCAGAAGGGTTAGGATGTACAACAGCGACGCCCACGATCCATCCCAGTTCAAGTTCGTAGGAAGGACCTCGCGGGGAAACGACGTCTATTTCCACAAAAGGGCGGTGGAGGCAGATCACATCGTCTGCACGGGTAGCGTGGTGTATCATTTTTTCTGTGGGTTCGGCGGGGGCCGGAAAGCATTGTTCCCCGGGGTCACCCGGTATGACACCATTTGCCGCAACCACGCCCTCATGCTGGAGCCGGGGGCGGTCGCCGGAAAGCTGAAGGGAAATCCCGCCTACGAAGACCAGGTGGAGGGGACCGAAATGAAGAGGCCTTCCTTTCTTCTCAATGTGGTCCTGAACGAGAAAAAGGAATTTTTGAAGGTATACGCCGGGAACTACATCCAGGCGCATTTCGCGGCCTGCCAGTTCGTGGAAAGCATCTACGGCACCCCCATCGACGGGTTGGCCGACCTGGTGATCGCCACCTGCGGCGGCTATCCCAAAGACATCAACGTGTATCAGCTTCAGAAGACCATGGACAATGCCTGGCTGGCGGTGCGCGAGGGGGGCGTGGTCATCATCCTGGGAGAATGCGAAGAAGGGGTGGGCGACAGCCTTTACCTGGAGTGGATGAAGAAGTACAAGACCCCGGAAAGAATCGAAGCGGAGGTCCGGGCCCATTTCGTGGTTGGAGGACATAAGGCCTACGCCGTTACCCGCCTGATGAAGAAAGCCCAGTTCATTTTGGTTTCCGGGTTGGACCCGGATTTGGCCCGCACCCTTCTCTTCACCCCTGCAAAGGACATGCAGGAAGCCCTTCAGATGGCCTTCGCCAAATTGGGGTCCCATCCCCGGGTTCTTCTCATGCCCCAGGGAAGCCTCACCGTGCCCATTCGGAAAGGGTGAGGAAAGGCGATTGCGGAATGGAGAAGAACAATAAAAAAGTTAGGAATAATCTGGCTCGGAGTAGGGGCGGGTTTGAAACCTGCCCCTACGGAATGGGATGAAGACCTAATTCTCTATTTTTCCGCACTCCTAACTTTCCTTTACTTTCGTGGCTTTTTCGAAAATAGATTGTAGGGGCGCGCGGCACGCGCCCCTTCCATGTTCGGGGTAAAGAATGAGAACAATTCGGAGCAACGACGGGAGCAAACCCGCCCGCAAGAGGAACCGGATGAAAACCAGCCGTATCCCCGATCGGGTGATGAAACGGGACGGGGCGATCGTTCCCTTTACCCCCGAAAAGATCCAGTACGCCATTTACCGGGCGGCCTTTGAAGTCCTGCAGGATTCGGCCCAGGCCGGAAAGATCGCCAAGCGCTTAGTGGACCTGGTCGTCCAAAACCTGGCGGAAAAATTCCGCGACACGCCCCTGCACGTGGAGGCCATCCAGGACATGGTGGAAACCGTCCTGATGAATCAAGGGTACGGCCAGATCGCCAAGGCCTACATCCTCTACCGGGAGAGACGCAGCGAGATCCGCCTGGCCAAGTCCGTTCTGGGAATGAAGGACGACCTGAAGCTGCCCCTCAATACTATGGAGGTCCTGAAAAGAAGATACCTCCTGAAAGACGATCAGCGAAGGATCATCGAAACCCCGAGCATGCTCTTCCAGCGGGTGGCGCGATACATCGCCCAGGCGGAGAGAAATTTTTCATCCCCGGTGACCCCTGAGCAGGCGGAAGAAAAATTCTACCAGATGATGCGCAACCTGGAGTTCATGCCCAATTCCCCCACCCTGATGAACGCCGGCGCTTCCCTGGGCCAGCTTTCCGCCTGTTTCGTCCTCCCCGTGGAGGATTCTGTGGACGGCATCTTCGGGGCTCTTACCAGCATGGCCAAAATCCACCAGACCGGCGGGGGGACGGGTTTCAACTTTTCCCGGCTCCGCCCCAAAAAGGACCTGGTGGCCTCCACCAAGGGAGAAGCCTCCGGGCCGGTCTCTTTCATGGCCATATTCGACCGCGCCACCGAGGTCATCGTCCAGGGAGGACGGCGGCGCGGGGCCAACATGGGAATCCTGCGCGTCGATCATCCGGACATCGTGGAATTCATCGAGGCCAAGATCGAGAAGAAGCGTTTCTCCAACTTTAACCTCTCGGTGGGGATTACCGACCTTTTCATGAAGGCCGTTCAGGACAACCGGGAGTTCGACCTGATCAATCCCCGCACCCAGGAGCGGGCGAACCGGGTGAAGGCCCGGATGATCTTCGACCTGATCGTAAATGCGGCCTGGCTGACCGGGGACCCGGGTCTGATCTTTCTCGATGAGATCAACCGGAAGAACCCGACCCCGAAAGTAGGCCTCATCGAGGCGACCAACCCCTGCGGGGAGCTGCCCCTGCTTCCCTACGAAAGTTGCAATTTGGCTTCCATCAATCTGGGCCGCATGGTAAAGGGAAAGGCTGTGGATTGGGACAAGTTGAAGGAGTATGTCCACTGGGGCGTTCGGTTCCTGGACGATGTCATCGAGGTGAATAAATTTCCCCTTCCCCAGATCGAAGACATGACTTTCGCCAACCGCAAAATCGGCCTCGGGGTGATGGGATTTGCTGACTTGCTGATTCGCCTGGGAATCCCCTATGGAAGCGAACCCTCGACCCGGTTTGCGCAAAAGCTCATGAGCTTCATCCATCGGGAATCGGTCAAGGCCTCCCGCGCCCTGGCCGGGGAGCGCGGGGTTTTCCCCAACTTTCCCAAGTCTGTCTATGCCTCTCGGAATCTGAGGATGCGCAACGCCACGGTCAATACCATCGCCCCCACCGGCACGATCAGCATCATCGCCGGCTGCTCCAGCGGGATCGAACCCCTGTTTGCGGTCAGTTTCATCCGGAACGTCCTGTCCGGCACCCGGCTTTTCGAGGTCAACGCCTTCTTCGAGGAAATCGCCCGGTCCCGGGGGTTCTACAGCAAGGAGCTCTTCGCCCAGATCGCCCAATCCGGGTCTGTGCAGAAGATCCAGGGCATACCCCCCGACATCAAGAAGGTCTTCGTGACCGCCTTTGACGTGACCCCCCGCCAGCACCTCGACATCCAGGCCGCCTTTCAGAAACGAACCGACAATTCCGTCTCCAAGACCATCAACCTCCCCCGGGAATCGACGGTCGAGGACATCCGGGAAATCTATTGGGCCGCTTACCAACTCAAATGCAAGGGCATCACCGTTTACCGCTATGGGAGCAAGGATGAGCAGGTGCTGTCCTTTGGCCCAGGAGAAAGCGACCGGCCCTTGGTGCACCCGGACCTTCTGACCGTTGAATCCGAATATGCCGGCGGCTGTACGGCCGGGGCCTGTTTGTTTTAGAGGCCCGGCTCCATTGCCCAAGGGCCGATTGGGTTCATGGGGAGTGCCGGGCGCAGAATCCCCTTCCCTCTCTCCCAGTCTGTTCGAAACACAGCAGAGCCTGGCCGCAACCCAAAAATGGGAATCCACCAGCCCCTCTTCGCCAGGGATATTTATTGTGGGTCTTCTCCCAATCGAGTGGGTGCTTGAGGAAGATTTTGAGCTTCCCGGGTCTACCCTGCCGGAAGAAAGTCGGCCGGGCCCAGGGCGGCATCCCGCCCGGGGCAGGACATCCCGAGGC
>JACAEW010000116.1 GCA_013388675.1 Syntrophaceae bacterium
GGCCAGGAGAGCCGCTGCTGCCGGGTCTTTCCGGAATCCCTTGTCCGCCAGAACCCGGTTCAGCAACCGGGTAAGGTCGTGAAGATACCCGAGGGCAAGGGCGGTGTTGAAATCATCCCTCATGGCCTCTTCGAAACTCTCCCTCGTTTTGGAGGTCTTCTCGAAAACCTCTTTGGCCGCACCTTTAAGGCTGGCGGGGTTCAGGGGCGAAGCCTCTGCCTTGCCGGACAAGAGTTCCTCAATGCCCAGCAAGGCCGAATAGAAGCGGTCCAGGTTGGCGTTGGCCTCGGCCATGTGCTGGGGAGAAAAGTCCACCGGGCTGCGGTAATGACTGGAAAGGAGAAAGAGACGGAGCGCCTCGGGATGGTGTTCCCGCAGCAGCTCCCCGATGGGCAGGATATTGCCCAGGGATTTGGACATTTTTTCCTGATTGATGTTGACAAACCCGTTGTGGACCCAGTAGCGAACGAAGGGCTTTCCGGTGGCCGCTTCGGATTGGGCGATTTCGTTCTCGTGATGAGGAAAGATGAGGTCCTTGCCCCCCCCGTGGATGTCGAAACTCTCTCCCAGGTAGCGCTGGCTCATGGCCGAGCATTCGATATGCCATCCCGGCCTCCCCTTCCCCCAGGGGCTTTCCCATTCCGGCTCCCCCGGCTTACTGGCCTTCCAAAGGGCGAAATCCAAGGGATTCTTCTTCCTCTCGTCCACCTCCACCCGCGCTCCAGCCTGCATTTCTTCGAGGTCCCGCCCGGAGAGCTTGCCGTAGGGGCCGAACTTTTCCACGGAAAAATAGACATCCCCATTGACCGGGTAGGCCACCCCCTTATCCACCAGCCTTTGGATCAGGTCGATAATCTGGGGGATATTTTCCGTAGCCTTCGGCTGGTGGGTCGGCTTTTCCATGCCCAAAGCTGCCATGTCCTGGCCGTGCTCCTGGATATACCGTTCGGCAATCACCTGGCTGGGTACCCCTTCTTGATTGGCCCGGTTGATGATCTTGTCGTCCACGTCGGTGTAGTTTTGAACATAGGTCACCCCATAGCCGAGGTGCCGCAAGAAGCGGTAGATCACGTCGAAAACCACGGCCGCCCGGGCATGACCGATATGACAACGGTCGTAAACCGTAACTCCGCAGACATACATCCTCACCTTCCCCTCTTCCAGGGGAACGAACTCTTCTTTCTTCTTTGTCAGGGTATTGTAGATTTTCAGGGGCATAGAATTTCCCGATAGCCTCGCATTCTGGATTGACGATGGAGGAGGCGTTCCTTTATCCCGCAGTTCGCATTCCGAATTCCGCATTCCTTTTACAGGGGGCTTCGGTTCTCCAGCGATTTACTCAGGGTCACTTCGTCGATGTACTGAAGGTCCCCCCCCATGGGAACTCCGCGCGCGATGCGGGTCACCCGTACCCCCAAGGGTTTAATGATCTGGGAGAGGTATTGGGCCGTGGCTTCTCCCTACACCGAGGGATTGGTCGCCAGGATCACCTCTTTCACTTCCCCCCCCTGCAAACGGGAAAGAAGTTCACTCACCCGCAGGTCTTTGGGCCCCACTCCCTCCAGCGGGGACAGAACTCCATGGAGCACATGGTACACCCCCCGGAACCCCCCGCTCTTTTCCAGGGCGATGAGGTCCTCGGGACCGCTGACCACGCAGAGGATCTCCCGGTTGCGCTTCGGGTCCTGGCAGACCCGGCAGGGGTCCTGGTCCGTGAGGTTGAAACAACGGGAGCAGAAGCGGATCTTCTCTTTCACTTCGAGGATCGCCCGCGCGAGGCCCTGGGCATCCTCCTTGGCCGCACGCAGGATATGCATGGCCAGCCGGGAGGCGGTCTTTTCCCCGATTCCGGGAAGTTTGGTGAGTTCCTGAATCAACCGGCCAATGGGCTGGGCGTGCTGAACGGTCATCGTCCACTCACATCAAACCCGGGATGCTGATTCCCCCGGTCAGCTTCTTCATCTCCTCCGATACCATCTCCTGGGCTTTCTTCAGGGCCGCATTGGCCGCCGCTACAATCAGGTCCTGGAGCATCTCCACATCTTCCGGGTTGACCACCTCTTTTTCAATCTTCAGGGACACCAATTCCTGCCGGCCGTTGGCCACGGCCGTGACCATTCCCCCTCCGGCCGAAGCTTCCGCGGTCCGGACCGCCATCTCCTCCTGTATTTTGACCATCTTGGCATGGAGCTGCTGGGCCTGCTGCATGATGTTGCCGAATCCCTTGACCATGGCCTTCTCCTTACAGTTTTTTTATTTCTACGACCCTTCCCCCAAAAACATTTATGGCTTCCCGCACCAGCGGATGGTTTAAAGCCTCCTCCTCCCTCTCGCGCCTGGAATTTTTCCTCTCTCCTTGATTCTCCGGTCCCTTGCGGACAAAAAAGCCCCCTTTCTTGCCGGAAATTCTTACCCTCATGGGTCTTTTGAAAAACTCCCGGGACAGGTCCTGGAGGAAACTCAGGTTATCAGCCTCCTGCATCCGCTCGAGGTAAAAAGAATTCTCGGGATAGACGATCTCCAGCCGGGCTTCGTCCAAAACCAGGGGCTCCCCATGCTCCAGCAGGGAGGCGAAGGGTGGCTTTTTCTTCTTGGCAAAGGTGACCAAATCCTCCCACTGCTCTTTTCCTTCCCCGGTAAGCTCCCCGGCTCCTTCTTCGCCCGCATCTCTTTGCGGCGAGACCGCTTCGGGAACCTCTTCGGCCTCCTCCTCCATCGTTTCCGACAAGGTTTCGCTCTGCCTGACCGAAGGGGAACCAGGGGGCAGGCGGGGGCCCATAGAAACGGAACCTCCCCCGGCGAGCAGCCGGTCCTCCATGGCCCTCAATTTTTCCAGGACCTCTTCCACCGATAGGACCGGTTTCCTCCGGGACATCCGGGTCAGGGTCATTTCCAAAATCAAGCGGGGAAAGGTGGACCGGGCCGCCTCATCGTGGGCCGAGAGAAGGGCCCGAAAAAGGGCGTGAAGTTCCTCCTGGGAGAACTTACCCACCTGCCTGGCAAGGTCCTTCACCTCTTCCTCCGGAAGGTCGATGAGCCTGGCCGCTTCCTGGGAACCATCGGGAAAGAGCTTCAAGACCAGGAGGTCCCGCATGAGCTGGGCCAGCTCGCCGCAGAATTCTTTCAGGTCATACCCGAAATTAAAGACTTCTTCCACAATTTCGAGGAGGCGCAGGCGATCCCCCTCTCCCAGGGCCTGAATGGTTTCGTGGAGGACCTTGCGGTCGATGATCCCCAGGGCTTCGAGGACCTCTTGATCGGAAACTTTCGGCCCGCTGAAGGAGAAGACCTGGTCCAAGAGACTTTGGGCATCCCGCATGGACCCCTGGGCCTGCCGGGCGATGAGATGAAGGCTCGCTTCGCTGATCTCCAGATTTTCCTGGGAAGCGATTTTCTTTAATTGTTCCAGAAGGGACGGAAGGGGAATCCTTTTGAAATCATACCTCTGGCACCGAGAGAGGATGGTTAAAGGAATCTTATGCGGCTCGGTGGTGGCGAAGATGAAAATCACATGGGGAGGCGGCTCTTCGAGCGTTTTCAAGAGGGCATTGAAGGCCGGTTCCGTAAGCATGTGGACTTCATCGATGATATAGACCTTATATTTGTTCTTCGCCGGAAGGTATTTGACATTCTCCCGCAATTCCCGGATTTCGTCGATCCCGCGGTTGGAGGCGCCGTCGATCTCCAATACGTCCACCGAGATCCCGTCCCGGACCTCCTTGCATAATTGACAATCGCCGCAGGGGTGGGGGGTGGGGCCCTTTTGGCAGTTCAGCGCTTTGGCCAGGATTCTAGCCACCGACGTCTTGCCCACGCCCCGGGAACCGGCGAACAGGTAGGCATGAGCCACGCGTTGCGTAGCGATGGCATTCTGCAAGGCCTGGGTGATGGGTTTTTGCCCGATTACGTCCTCGAAGTTTTGAGGGCGCCATTTGCGAGCTAAAACTAAATAGGACATAATTGCGTTCAGGCATAGCACAAAGCGCATCGGGCATAGAAAGCCTCTCGGCTC
This sequence comes from Syntrophaceae bacterium, assembly GCA_013388675.1. Classification (GTDB taxonomy): domain Bacteria; phylum Desulfobacterota; class SM23-61; order SM23-61; family SM23-61; genus SM23-61. The sequence goes on from JACAEW010000116.1 coordinate 4,013, forward strand.
TCGGCGCCCTGCTCTATGCGCTTTGCCCGATAAAGGGGTGATAGCCAGGCTACCCTGCGGCACACGAAAGGAGTTACGGCCGCTGCTTCCTTCCGGACCTGACGGGGTTGGTAACGTTTCGTTGCGCAGGACCCGGCTATCATAGATTTTGCCACAGGCAAAATACTTTTAACGGCTAACTTTTAAAATTTAACCTTCTGAGTTAGCAGTTAGTGGTTACTGGTTAAAGGTAAAATTTGCGCCAGCAAATTTTCTGGCGGAGAGAGAGGGATTCGAACCCTCGGTTCCGCTTTTGGCAGAACACACGATTTCCAGTCGTGCCCCATCGGCCAGCTCGGGCATCTCTCCGCAATCCCGCCTGCGGCGGGATACTCGTAACGATCAACGATTAACTTTTAACTCTTATCTGAAAGGCCAAATTGCCATCCTTATCCTTGATCTGGTCTTCTGCGATGTCCCTGCACAATTTGCAGTACTTTTTCGCATCCTGATAAACTTTGAAATTTTTAAACCTGAATTTCACTTTCAGAAAATCGGTCTGGTTAGTGGTTACGGGTTAAAAGTTAAATTTGCCCCAGCAAATTTTCTGGCGGAGAGGGTGGGATTCGAACCCACGTGAGAGCTTTTGGCCCCCAAGTCGATTTCGAGTCGACCCCGTTACGACCACTTCGGTACCTCTCCGATTAAAAAAAACTGCTTTCACCACAGAGACACTGTGCGGCTTAGCCGCAACCCATAAACTATTAGCGTTTAACCAGGAGGTTAAAGAAAAAAGGCTTTTTTGTCAGTCAAAAAACATCCCCCCGCCTTAACCCTCCCCCTCGAGGGGGAGGGAAGGGAGGGGATGATTCCTTGAGTCAAGAGTTAAAAGTTAACGGTTTTTTTTGGTTGCGGCTCCGCCGCACGGTGTTCCCCGGGTCTCCGGGGTGAAAATTTCCTTCCGTCGTTCCCGAAAAAAGCCCTGCAGGACCTCCCGGCATTCATCCTTAAGAACCCCCGAAATTACCTCCACCCGATGATTGAGCCTGCTGTCCCCCAGAACCGAATAAAGGGAGCAAGCCGCCCCCGCTTTGGGGTCCTCGGCTCCGAATACTAGGCGTCCGACTCTTGCCTGGAGAATGGCCCCTGTGCACATGATACAAGGTTCGAGGGTCACGTATAAAGTGCAGCCGGAGAGCCGGTAATTTCCGACCCTCCTTCCCCCTTCCCGAATAGCCAAAATCTCGGCATGGGCCGTTGGGTCCGATAAGGCAACGGGTCGGTTCCGTCCGCGCCCGATTACTTTCCCTTCGGATACGAGAACGGCCCCGATGGGCACTTCCCCCTCTTCCCCGGCGCGCCTGGCCTCTTCGAGGGCGATCCGCATGAAATCGGCGTCTTCGCTGCTTAAAGGCCGAAGATCGATGGCCGGCTCTCCAATATCTTGCCGAAAGATGGGTATGGACCGGAAAGGAAAGGCAAGGATCAGGAATCCTTTTGAAAAAATTCAATTTCTTTATATCATGTTCCAGCCTTTTGTCAAGGCCCCATCCATTGCCGATTGCGGATTTCCGATTCCGGATTTTATTTGCCTTTTCTTTCTTTCAATCCGCAATCCGCAATCGAAATCTCTTGCCCTAACTCCCTTTTTTTGTTAGCTTAACGGGTAATGGATAGCCCAAAATTTATTCCCGAGATCGTCCTGATTGCCGATGACCTCACGGGGTCCCTGGACACGGGGCTTCAATTCCGAAAAAAGGGACTCATTACTCTGGTCCCCCTGGATTGGAACCGTCCTCTCCCGAAAGCTCAAGCCCTGGTTCTGAACACCCACAGCCGGAATCTCCCGGGCGATATGGCTTACCGCAAGGTGTTCCGAATCTGCCGCCGGCTGAAAGCAGGGGGATTTTATAAGAAGATCGACTCTACAATGCGGGGGAATGCGGGGAAAGAGGCTTTGGCTATATTGGATGCCCAGAGAATCGCCAGGGCCATCGTGGTTCCTACCGTTCCGGTGATGGGCCGGGCGGTGGAGGGAGGTATCCTCCGGGTCCATGGAGTCCCTCTACTCAAGACCGCCTATGCCCGGGACCCTTTTCATCCGATCTGGACATCGCGCGTTTCCAGCCTGCTGGAAAAGGAGACCGGCGAGCCCGTTGGGTTTATCGGCATAAAAGAATTGCGAAAAGGAGCTTCCCACCTGGCGGAACGAATTAAAACGGCCCCCGCCCGTCTTTTGTCGCTGGATGCGATTTTGCAATCCGACTTGAAGATTATCGCTCAGGCCTGCAATCTCCTCTCCGGAGAGGTTTTGCCGTGCGGCTCGGTGGGGCTAGCCGATGAGCTGAGTCTTCCCATTCAGCGGAAAGCCCGGACATTATTAAAGAAAAAGGGTACCCGGGGTCCCCTTCTGATCATCTCCGCCAGCCGCAACCCCACAACCGCCACCCAGATTGAAACAGCGATCGAGCATTCACGCTTTTCTCTATTGGAACCGAACCTGGCCCGTTTAACCAACCCCCGCAATTCAGGATCAGAGGCTAAGGCAGTCGCGCAGCGCCTCGGGGAAGAGCTATCCAGGGGAGACGGAGCGATTCTTACTACGACTTTCCAGGAACATCGGCCCGGGAAGGAGACCATGATCCCAAAAGTCCTGGGAAGGGCGGCGATTCACCTCCTCGGAAAACTCCGGCTCGGGGGACTTGTCCTTACGGGAGGGGACCTGGCCATGGGAGTTTGCGAGCGGCTTTCCTCCTCGGCTCTGCGGATTGAAGAGGAGGTTTTACCGGGAATTCCCTGCAGTACTTTAACCGATGGTCCCTTCAGGGGACTTCGTATGGTAACCAAGGCCGGGGGATTCGGCGAAAAGGATGCTCTCTGGCGGATCATTCAGTACTTGCGAGGCGATCATGAAAAGAAAGGCTAAAATTCCCATTGCCATAACCATGGGCGATGCAGCGGGCATCGGACCGGAGATTATTGTCAAGGCCCTGGAGCGCAAGGCGCTCAGGCGGAAGGCTCTTCCCATTGTCGTCGGGGACGCCAAGACCATGGAGCAGGCCCTGTCCATCGCCAAAAGCAATTTAAAAATCCAGCCCATTTCAGAAGTGGGCCAAGCCCAGGACGATCCGGGATTCATTCCCGTTCTGGACCTACAAAATATCGATCTCCCGACGCTGAAACATGGCAAAGTTGACCCCATGCCCGGTAAAGCAGCCGTTGAATATATTCAAAAAGCCGTGGCCCTGGCCATGGAAGGAAAGGTCGGCGCCATCGTGACCGCGCCCATCCACAAAGAGGCCATCAACAAGGCGGGGTTCCATTATGCCGGCCATACCGAGATTCTGGCCCATCTGACCAACACCAAAGAGTACGCCATGCTGCTGGCCCACGGGGACTTCCGCGTATCCCACGTGACCACCCACACCTCCATGAGAAAGGCCTGCGATCGCATCAAAAAAGATCGGGTCTTCACCGTCATCCGCTTGACCTATGAAGTCCTGCAGCAGCTCGGGATCGAAAACCCCCGCATCGGGGTGGCCGGCCTGAATCCCCATTCCGGCGAAGACGGTCTCTTCGGGGATGAAGAAAAAGCTGAAATCATCCCGGCCATCGAAGAAGCGAAAAAAATGGGATGGAGCGTGGACGGTCCCGTCCCGCCCGATACCGTCTTCACCAAGATGAAGGGCAAGCAGTATGACGCCGTGGTGGCCATGTACCACGACCAGGGGCATATTGCCGTTAAACTGGTGGGGTTTTCCATGAAGCCCGGAGGCAAAGAGTGGGATAAGATGAGCGGGATCAACATGACCCTGGGCCTTCCCATCATCCGCACCTCCGTGGATCATGGCGTCGCCTTCGGAAAGGCGGGCGAGGGCCGGGCCAATCCCCAATCCATGGTGGACGCCATCAAGCTGGCGATCCAGCTGGCCCAAAAAAAAGCACTCGGTTCGAGGCATGAGGTTGGAGGCCCAAGGTAGGGTTCCGATATCCTCGGGCCTCAAACTTCGGACTTGGGACCTAATTTTTCTTGTTTTCCCGATCAAAAGATGTTTAAATGAGCGGGTCTTGGGGCAGAATCGTTCCCTTGATCCTTTTCCTCTTGCTGCCCAATTGAATCTTCTTGCTCCTAATCCTTTCTTAGAGACCTTCGAAACGCTCTCTAAGAGAGGCCGATATACCCGGAACCGAGATGCACTATTGGGGGCTTCTCCAATAGATAAACGATGGAGGTGAAGGGCGATGGGAAAGAAGAAATTGACGGAAGGGAAAGGGCTTAGCCGCCGGGAGTTTCTAAAGGCGGGGGTAGCCGGCGCAGCAGCCGTGGGTCTCGCAAAGGTGGGGGGAGGGACCCCCTCCGTTTTCGGCCAGGCACCCGCAGCCATCAAAGGGACCAGGCTCGCCATCCTTCAGGGCACCTACTTTATTCCTGCCGGTCAGGATCTCTACAAGAAGCAAGCTCAGGAATGGGGCCAGGCCAACGGCGTAACGATGGCCACCGACTTCCTGAACTGGCCGGATTTGCAACCCAAGATTGCCGCGGCCGTCCAGGCCGGGGGCGTGGATATCATAGAGTTATGGCCATCCTGGAATCACCTGTACAAAGCCAGCCTTTTGGACCTGACGGACATGGCTGAGGAGGTGGGCAAGCGGGGCGGCGGCTTCGAAGAATATGTGGTGAATTCGGCCAAGGTGGATGGGAGGTATCTCGGGATTCCCTCGGGCCAGTCCAACGGTTCCATGGCCTACCGGATCAGTATGTTCAAGGAAGTGGGAGTGGCCAATGCCGAAGACGGCAACAAACTGGATTTTACCTGGGAGCAATACCACGCCATCGCGAAAAAGCTGAAGGCCAAGGGCAAGCCTTTCGGCCAGGCCCTGGGGCACAGCACGGGGGACCCGCCGAGTTTTTGTTATCCCTACATGTGGTCCCACGGAGCCATGGAGGTGGACAAGGACGGCAAGACGGTGCTTTTTAACAAGCCGGAATTCGTGGAGGCCATGCGAAAGTTCATCCAGGCCTGGAAAGACGGCTACGATGAGACCGGCACCTCCTGGGACGACAGTAACAACAACCGAGCCTTCCATTCGTCGCAGATCTCCTGCACCTTCAACGGCTCCAGCATCTACTTCGTGGCCAAGAAGAACCATCCCGATATCGCCAAGGATACAAGCCATCTGCTCATCCCCAGGGGGCCGGCAGGCCGCTTCTACTGGCTGGGCAGCCGGACCTTCGCCATCCTGAAGAACTCCAAGAACATCCCCGCGGCCAAGGAGTTCCTGAAGTGGTGGTTCCAGGACAAGCAGTACGATGAGTGGTGGCGGATCCAGGAAGGGTATCATTTGCAGCATGTCAAGCGGTTGGCCAATGATCCTATGTGGGACAAGGACCCCAAAATGACCCCCTTCCGGAACCAGCCCAAGTATGGACGCGACCTGGGCTACGCCGGCCCCCCCAACGAGAAGGCCTCGATGGCTTACTCGAAGTATATTATCGTGGACACTTTTGCCAAAGCGGTTCAATCCGGCGATGCAGCCGCCGCTGTAAAGTGGGGAGCGGAGCAGTTGCAGCGGATTTACGGATAAAAGAGCCCTCTTTCTATTCCCGGCGATTTGGCCATTCGGGTGGGGGCAATTCCTGAATGGCCCCTACGGGGAACTCAGGAAACGTTGCTTGGCTCAGTTTTGCCGGGCGGGGATTTCTTCCGGGGGGCTATCGTTCTCTGATCCGAAACGCCTTCTTGGTTCAATGTCCAACAGCAAAAATGGAGGTGAAGAGAGATGGGAAAGAAAAAACTTGGAGACAGGAAAGCGATTAGCCGTAGAGAATTTCTGAAGGCGGGGATGGCCGGGGCGGCGGCCGTGGGATTGACTACCCTGGGAGGCGGGTCGCGGCAGGTGTTCGGGCAGGCCCCCGCGGCCATCAAGGGAACCAAACTTTCCATCCTTCAGGGCACCTATTTCATCCCCGCCGCCCAGGACCTTTACAAGAAGCAGGCCCAGGAGTGGGCTCAGGCCAACGGGGTCACCGTGGCCACCGACTTCCTGAACTGGCCGGACCTGCAGCCCAAGATCGCCGCGGCCGTCCAGGCCGGGGGTGTGGATATTGTGGAGCTTTGGCCGGTATGGAACTTCCTATACCAAAACAGTCTCCTGGACCTTACCGATATGGCCGAGGAGGTTGGCAAGAGGGGCGGAGGCTACGAGACCTTTGTCCTGAACTCTTGCAAGGTCAAGGGCAGGTTTCTGGGCATCCCCTTCGGTCATTCCGGCACGGCGGTGAACTACCGGATCAGTTGGTTCAAGGAAGCGGGGGTGGCCAATGCGGAAGACGGGACCAAGCTGGACATGACCTGGGACGAGTATTTTGCCGTGGGCAAGAAGCTGAAGGCCAAGGGCAAGCCCTTCGGCCAGGCCCTGGGCCACAGCACGGGAGACCCGCAGAGTTTCTGTTACCCTTACATGTGGTGCAACGGGGCCATGGAGGTGGAAAAAGACGGGAAAACCATCGCCTTCAATAAGCCTCAATTCGTGGATGCCATGAAGAGATTCATCCAGGCCTGGAAGGACGCCTACGACGAGACCGGTACCTCCTGGGACGACAGCAACAACAACCGGGCTTTCCTTTCAGAGCAGATTTCCTCCACCATCAACGGCGCAAGCATCTACTGGGTGGCCAAAAAGAACCATCCGGCCATCGCCCAGGATATGAACCACATGCTTTTTCCCAAGGGGCCCACAGGCCGCTTCTATCAGATGGGTAGCCGGACCTTTGCCATTCTCAAGAACTCCAAGAATATTCCCGCAGCCAAGGAGTTCCTCAAGTGGTGGTTCCAGGACAAGCAGTACGACGCATGGTGGCGCCTCCAGGGAGGATACCATTTGCAGCACACCTTAAGACTGGCTAAAGATCCGATGTGGGATTTGGACCCCAAGATGACATCATACCGAGAACAGCCAAAATATGGGCGGCTCCAGGGCTATGCCGGCGAGCCCACCGAGAAGGCATCGCTGGCGTGGTCGAAGTATATCATTGTGGATACCTATGCCAAAGCGGTGCAGTCGGGGGACGCAGCCGCGGCCATCAAGTGGGGAGCGGAGCAGCTGCAGCGGATATACGGGTGATGGACCCCCTTCTCCCATTCGGAAAATCCTAAGCGAGCATAACCGGACCCCAAAAGGTACTGCAGGTGGGCCCCATGGGGCCGTTCACACGATGGGCAATCACGCCACGGCGTGATTGCTCCAACGCCATGGAGGTAAGCAAACCCTTGGCCATCGAACTCTCCCCCGCCGCCAATTCAGCCTCTCCGCCCGGCGGTATCCTCGCCTGGGCCAAGAACCTTCTGGAACGTCAGGCCAGCCTGGGGATCATCCTGATGATCCCCGGTGCGCTCCTGCTCATGGTTTTCATGGCCTACCCCTTCTTCCTCGGGATCTGGCTATCCATGTCCGACAGCATGATTGGCCGCATGGGACGCTTCATCGGCCTCAGGAATTTCGTCGATCTCCTCTCCGACAGCATCTTCCTCCAGACCACGCGCAATACCTTCACGTATGGTCTCATCACCGTGCCCTTCAAGGCGGTCCTGGGTCTGGGGTTGGCGCTCACTTTGAATAACCGCATGCGTTTCAGCAACCCCGCCCGGGCGGCGGTCATGATGCCCTGGATCGTGCCCACGGCCCTGAGCACCCTGGGCTGGTTCCTGATCTTCGATCCGGTCTTCAGTCCTATCAGCTGGCTTCTCAAGCAGATGGGGATTATCCAGAAGAACATCAACTTTCTGGGGGATCCCGGCCTGGCCATCGCCATGCTTTGCCTGGTCAATATCTGGAGGGGAATTCCCTTCTTCGGGGTCACCATCCTGGCCGGCCTGCAGGCGGTCCCCCAGGAGCTGCATGAGGCGGCGGCCATCGACGGCGCCAATGCCTGGCACCGCTTTCGTCACGTGACCATACCGTACATCAAGGGGGTCGTCCTCATCGCCTCCCTCCTCTCGATCATTTGGACTTTCGCCGATTTCCAGTTGATTTACATCCTGACCAAGGGAGGTCCGGCCAACCAGACTCACATCTTTGGCACCTATGCCTACCAGATCGGTCTTTCGGCCACGGAGATCGGGATGGGGGCGGCCATCGCCCTTTACATGTTCCCCATCCTTTCGGTCTTTGCCATGCTGCTGCTCATATACCTGCGGAAGGAGGATTAGGATGGTCGGGAGCGAAAGAATCGGTAAACGGACCCTGAATCTTTACCTGCCTCTCGCTGCCTACGTCATCTTCCTCCTTTTTCCTTTTTACTGGATGGTCCTCGTGTCCGTGAAGCCGACCCCCGATCTTTTCGAGATGAAGTACAACCCCTTCTGGATCCAGCATTTCACCCTGGAAAACTACCTGTATCTCTTTCAGAACACGGACTTTCCCCAGTGGATCAAGAACACGATTATCGTGACCGTATCGGCCACCAGCATATCCCTGGTGTGCAGCGTCCTGATCGGATATGCCCTTGCCCGTCTGAAATTTCCGGGCAGCAATTTTCTGGGCGTCGGAATCTTCCTGGCCTATTTGGTGCCCCCCACCTTATTATTCCTCCCCCTGGCACAGGTTATCGCTTTTCTTGGCTTGTACAACACATACTGGGCCTTGATTCTTACCTACCCCTCCCAGTTAATCCCCTTTGCCTCCTGGCTGCTCATGGGCTATTTTCGCACCATCCCCAAGGAGATCGAGGAGAGCGCCATGGCCGACGGCTGCACCCGCCTGGCCACGCTGGTGCGGATCATCCTTCCCCTATCCGTCCCGGGGTTGCTCTCGGCGGGCATCTTCTGCTTCACCCTCTGCTGGAACGAATTTCTCTACGCCCTTATATTCATGTCCTCCGGCCCCATGAAAACCATCCCGGTGGGAACCGTGAGCGACCTGATCAAGGCCGATACGCTGTTCTGGGGATCGCTTATGGCCTCGGCGGTCCTGGGGTCTTTCCCGGTCGCCTTAATTTATTCCTTCTTTGTCAAGTATTACGTATCCGGGCTTACTGCAGGGGCGGTGAAGGGATAGGGATCCGAAGCTAGTGGGAAGGGTGTGCCCTGCCCTTGCCTGGATTCAGGTTCCTTTTGGCTCCATCCAGAGCACGTGGGAATTTTATCCCGTAGGGGCGATTCATGAATCGCCCCTACAGCCGTTGTCGGTGAATACGGCCCCGTGTGAAACGAGACAACCTTGCAGGAAGCCGAAGAGAATTGGAAGGGGAAACCAGTGCAAACCGCACCAAAGAAACGAAAGAATATTTTGCGGGAATTGCTGAAAGCAGGCAAGCCAACCCTCGGAACCCATGTTCACGTGACCTGGCCGGGAATGGTCGAGGTGATCGGGTACAGCGGGGGAATGGATTATATCGAGTTTTCGGGGGAATATGCTCCTTACGACCTCTACGCCCTGGAGAATTTCGGGCGGGCCATCGACCTATTCCCCCACATGTCTTCGATGATCAAAATCGACCAGGAACCCCGCACCTACCTTGCCGGGCGGGCCATCGGGTCGGGGATCCAGAACCTGCTCTTTGCCGATATCCGCTCGGTGGAGGATGCCCGAGAGGCGGTGGCCGCCGCCCGCGCGGAAACTCCCCGGACGAAAGGGTATGTGGGGGCGGCCATGAGGCGGGACGTGGGGTACCTGTTGACCTGCGGTTCCCAAATTTATGTAGATCAACTCCAGGATGGGGTCGTCGCCCTAATGATCGAGAAGGATTCAGCGGTGGAAAACCTGGAGGCCATCCTTTCCGTGCCGGGGGTTGACATGGTCCAATTCGGACCGGCCGATTACTCCATGTCCATCGGCATCCCGGGTCAATGGGATCATCCCCGCATCCGGGAGGCGGAAAAGTATGTGATCGCGACCGCCCTGAAAATGGGGATTGCCCCCCGGGTGGAACTGGGAGACATGCGGGATGCCGACCGTTACCGGAAAATGGGAGTCAAACACTTCTGTGTCGGGTGGGATATCGATATCATTCATAAATACTGCAAGGACCAGGGAGCGGTTTTTGTCGAGGTTTTTGGAAAAGAGCGAGGCATGGCAAAAGGGAGGAGGACCTTGAAAAGGGCCGAGTTAGGTTATGCCGCGGCCAGGAAAAGGAAGGAGATAGTAAAATAGTCTCATAGCCGGCAAGGTGGGAAACCCCGCCATGGCGGGGGGGTTGCCCTTACAATTATTATCATTACCGGGGGCCTTCGGGCCTTGTATCTTGCACCCCAAACCTTGGGCCTTTTCATCGAAAATATTCTTGTTTTCTTTGAGGAAACATGCTTAAATGAGGCGGTTTAAAGGGGTGGGAAACTTGGCTTGGAAAGCTTCGGATGCCGCTGGATACTCCCTATGTTGGCAATTCTTGGTTCTCTGCCCGAAACCTTTTCCGGAGTTGAGTCATACTATTGGGGTTTTCCCCAATAGAAAAAAATATGGAGGTGAGGGAGATGGGAGATAAGGAATTGAAGGAAGGCCTCACTCGAAGAGATTTTATCAAGACAGGGTTGGCTGGAGCGGCAGCCGTGGGCGCGGCCGGCATGGCGGCGGATGCTCTGGCCCAGGCCCAGAAAGCTCCTGCAAAGCCGGCGGCCCCAGCCGGTCCCCCCGCTCCGCCGCCGCTAAAACCGGAAAAGGGGATTAC
>JACAEW010000053.1 GCA_013388675.1 Syntrophaceae bacterium
ACGCCGGCACTTTTTCCGGGCCCGCCCCCCCAAAAAGACGGCAGAGGGGCAGACCGGCGCATTTGGCGGCGATATCCCACAAGGCGATGTCCACCCCGCTGATGGCGAACATGACTATGCCCGTCCGGCCGAGAAAATGGGTTTGACGGTGAATCCGGTCCATCAAGGCGGGAATGGAGGCGGGGTCGGCACCGATCAGCATGGGTTTCAAAAGATGCTTGATGACCGAAAAAACGGCGTGAGGGGCGAAATACCCAAAAGCCTCCCCGAACCCAGTCATCCCCTCATCGGTGGTTATGGAGACGAGGACCTGGTTAAAATTTCCCCACACCCAAGGAGCGGGAAAATCCCTTTCCTTTATGGGGATGGCCAAAAGGTAGGGTTGAATGTCGACGATCTTCATTCGGAAGCCTCAAGGTTTGTTCCGCTTTTTCAAGCCCGCCAGCATCAAAGAAAGCAACCCCAAAAGGATCTCATCGATAAAAGGGATGAAATCCGGAATGACCAGGTCGATAAGAAACAGGCCCAAAGTCAGCGCCAAAAGTTTCGGGTAGCGAAGCCGGGAGGAGCATTCCAGGACTCGATTCTTAAGCATTTCGATAGGACCAACCTTTTCCCCTTGCAAATGCCCTTGAAAATCAATCCGATTCCTGCTTGGACCATTCAAGGATGGGAGCGCCAAACCAGCCCAGGCGAGCTTAAAATGGAGTTCTGGGCGCAGTCATGGCGGGCTTCCTCCTTGATTCCATCCATATCCCTATTTTCTTAATAATATCCCTTTCCCCGCAAAAAGAGAACTCAATAAAATGCCGCGAATTACCGATACAGGTAGAGAAGGGAAGACTCCTCTTGGACGCGTTCATCGCCAGACAACCCATCTTCGATTCCCGGCAAAGGGTCTTTGGGTACGAGCTTCTTTTTCGTTCGAGCCTGGAAAATGTTTTCCGGAGTTCGAACCCGGATCAAGCGACCTCCAAAGTGATCTCCGATGCTTTTTTCCTTTTTAACTTCTCCACTTTGACTGAAGGGAAAAGAGCCTTCATCAATTTGACCCGCGAAATCCTGCTTAAAGAGTACATTTTCTTAATTCCCAAAGACCTCGTGGTGGTGGAAATTCTGGAGAACGTAGAGCCGGACGCCGAGGTCATCGAGGTTTGCCGTAGGATGAAGCAGGCCGGCTATCTTCTGGCCATGGATGATTTCGTTTACAAGGAGAACCTGACCCCTCTATTAGAAATGGCCGATTTCGTAAAGGTGGATTTCTTATCCGCCAGCGAGAGTGAAAGAAGGGCTCTGGTCAGGGAGTTCGCGCCCCGGGGAATTCGTCTCTTGGCCGAAAAGGTGGAAACCCCCAAGGACTTCTCCGAGGCGTTGGAGCTGGGATATAAATATTTCCAGGGGTATTTCTTCTGCAAACCGCTGGTGATCAAGGGGAAGGACATTCCGGGGTCTAAACTGCATTACTTTCAGGTCCTTCAGGAAATCCACCACCGGCAAATGGACTTCCGAAGACTGGAACAGATTATCAAGCAGGATGTTTCCCTTTCCTACAAGCTTCTCCGGTATATCAATTCGGCCTATTTCGGGCTGAGAAATAAGATCTATTCCATCAAACAAGCCCTGCTGCTTCTTGGGCAGGCGGAAATAAAAAAATGGCTTTCCCTCATTACCCTGGCCGGGATGGGCACGGATAAACCGGGTGAGCTCGTGGTCCATACCATCACCCGCGCCAAATTCTGCGAGTCCTTGGCCCCCCATGCAGGCCTGTTCAGGCGGGCCGACGACCTTTTCCTGGTGGGCATGCTTTCTCTCATGGACGCGTTCCTGGATCGTCCCCTTTCCGACCTATTGATAGAGGTGCCGATCAACGACGAAATCAAAGGGGCCATATTGGAGAAACAGAATCGGCTGGGGGAGGTTTATGATTATGTCCTTTCGTACGAAAAGGGAGATTGGGCCCGGTTGAATGAGCAGCAGATGAAATTGGGCATTCACGAGGTTTACCCTCCCCAACTTTATCTAAACGCCTTAAAATGGGGGCAAGAGGCGTTTCACAGCTAGCCGCATCAATTCCTTCCCGGCCATTCTATAACCGTAAGCCTTTCGAGTTTTGGAAGAGCTTTCTCCAGAGTTCCTCCCGCCCTCCTCTTCTCAATGAAGGAGAGTGGGATTTCCTCTATTTCCGGGGTTTTGCGGCGGCCAGCTCTTTCAGCTTGGCCCCGATCCGCTCCCGGTCGGAATCGGAGAGGGCTTTGTTTCTCAGGGCCTGAACATATATGGCGGAAGCCATTTCCGGTTTCCCCTGCCGCAGGTAGATTTCCGCCAGCCTCAAATAGGCTTCGCCATCGCCCGGTTGGCGAGAAATGGTTTCCTGGAGGGCCTGGATCGCTTTGTTGGGGTCCCCCCTCTCCCGCAGGTAAAAAGCTACCGCCTGCCCGTATTTGGGAATATCGGGGCGGAGCTCGAAGGCTTTGCGCAAATACCGGAGTCCCTCTTCCGGGCGGTCCTTGGCCAGCAGGACTCCCAGATTATAGGCCGCGGCGTCCATCTGGGGGTCGGTCTTCAGCGCCGCCCGCAGGTGTTTCTCCGCCTCTGCCGGATTCTCTTGTTGCGCCTTCAGGAGACCCATGTTGAAGTTTGCCTCTGCGTTCTCCCCATCAACCTCCAGCGCCCTGCGGAGGAAATCCTCCGCCTTCTCCTGGTTCCCCATGCGGGCCTGGGCCATCGAGGCGTTCACCAGCGCCGGAATGCTTCTCGGTTCCATCTTCAAAGCGGTCTCATAGGACCTCATCGCGAGAGTCAGATCCCCGCGGCTGAGGTGATAATTTCCCAGGTTGTAATGGGAAGACCACTGATCCGGCCGGGCCAGGATGGACGCCAGGTATTCCTCTGCGGCTTTCTCGAACTTCTTCTGATCCTCCGGCTTGAGAGTCAGGCTCGGAAAGTGGGAAAGGGCCATCGCTGCCTTCACCCGAACCAGGCGGAAATCGTCACCCACCGCTTCGAAAAGGGCGTCGCGGGCCTGCAGGGACGGGAAGGTGGCCAGAGCTTCTGCGGCAGCGGAGCGGACCAGGGGCGATGGGTCCTTGAGGGCCTGGAGGAAGGCCGGTCCCTTCTCTGCCTTATCGCATCGCCGCAGGAGGCGGATCAACGAGGTGGCCACGATTTCATCGCGGTTCCTGGCGGTTATGTACCGGAGCATCTCCGGCAGCCGCGACCAGTCCCTCTTGCGGGCGGCGTCGATCAGGCCTGTGCGGTAGAGCATGGGAGCCTGGTAATCCCGCCTGTGCCACTTGCGCACCCAGTCGTCGGCCCATTGGGCATCCCGGTCCTTGTGGCAGAGGTTGCAGGCGTTGGGAGATTGGAGCAGAATTGTGGCCGTGGGAGAGGGAGGGATCATGGAGTGATCGCTGCGGCGCATGAAGGCGAATTCGGTCATGGGCATATGGCAGGAAATGCATCGATTGCCGGCACTCCCCGCCTTATGGTTTGTATGGGCCGGGGGATTCCTCACTCGCTCCGCGTGGCAGGGCAGGCAGGCGTTGTTGGCCGTCCCTTCCTGCTTGAATCGGTAACGCCCGCTGGAGGTGTGGCAGTGGATGCAGTCCAGTTTTCCCGATTTCACACACGGGCTCATCCGCCAGAGGGTGAAGGTAAAATTCTCTCCCAGGTCCCGCCCATCGGGGTAAAAATCGGGGTCCTCGAGGGTGACCAGGTCGAAGTGGTCGAAAAAGCGATCCCCGGGAGCGAAGGAGGAAGTGATCGGCTGCATCTTGGCATGGCAGGGGGAGCAGGCATCATTCTTTTGCTCGGCCGTAAAAGGTTTCCAGCGGATGAGCTTTACGTCTTCGGCGGCCTTGCCTTTGGGTAATTTTTCGAAGACCTTGATATGCTCGGCCCCAGGGCCATGGCAGGTTTCGCAGTTGATGCCGGGCTCCGCCCAGACCGTATGGTACGTGTCGCTTTTCAGGTCGTAGTTGCTGGATAGCTGGCTTACATGGCAGTTGTAACACATGGTATTAAACGTCAGCGGCCACTCCCTCCAGTCGAGCGGCTCGTCCCTCCGTTCGAGTGAATGCCGAAGGTGACTGGCGGTGGTGTCGTACCATTGTTTCCGGTTAACATCATAAGCTAGCGGGAGGACCTGCAGCCGACCCTTTTCCATGGGGGTCAGAAAGTAGAAAACATTCTTGCCCCCCATGACGTGCTGGATCTCATATTTCTTTTCCCCCCCCGCCCCCTTTTCCCGCACATACCCGGTTTTCCCATCAATGTCGGCCTGGTAGGGGGCTTTGCCGATGGGGATGGAATTAGCCATGGGCGACAGCTTTTTCACGGCCAGTTCGGCCGTGTAGGGTTGCATGGCCAGGCCATGGAAGGAGGTTGACCACAATTGGTAGAATTTTTCATGGCAGGAACGGCAGCTTACCGAACCGGTGTAAGCCGTTTTCTCCTTGGAGCAGGATTGCAAGCCCAAACCGGCGGCAATCAGGACCGCCGCGAACCCCAAATAAAGTCGAACGGATAGTTTCAAGGACTGGCCCTCCTTTCTCAAATTTCGGAACCTTTTATCCATCGGACCTCGCCGGAGCGGACGAAGAAGAAGGCGACCTCCTTGACCTCACATCCGGCCGCTTCCCGGACCGCCCGGGCATACCAGAGGCCCTGCTCCTTATAGGATTGAAAACGCCTCTCCAAATCTTCCACCGAGACTCCATCGGTCTTGTAATCCACGATGACCCAGCCCTCCCCTTCTTCGAAAAGAAGATCGATCTTGCCTTCGACCAAATTCCCTTCCAGAAAAACCGAAAAAGGGACTTCACGAAATTGACGCGGCGAGCGCCGGACCCGCTCCATCAGGGGATGTCCCAGGCAATGACGCGCCACGGCCTCCAGCTTCTCGGCCGACCCGGGAATGGAGTGCTCGAAGGTCTGAATCCGGCAAAGCTCTTTCAGGTTGCTCCCTCCGGACAGGTCGAGATGTTCCATGACGCCGTGGAAAGCCAGGCCGAAAGAAATACCGCCCTCCTCCTCAGAGTCGCGGGAAAAATCCAGTTCGAGCCGCTCATCCATAGCATGGGGAAGAAGGCCCAGGGTCGAAGGGTGGGCGGAAGATGGGGCCAGCAGGGGAAGGCCGGTAGCGGCCTTTTTCTTTATCCTTTCCAGGGATTCCTTCCATTGAAGGCGCCTCTCCCAGGGAGTGTCCTGTTTTTTTTCCGGTTCTCCCAGGTCAAGCCGCAGGGGCGGTTTCTCCGCCGGTTGGAGATTGAAGCATCCCCGGCCGGCGATAAGCTGCCCGTCGATGACCGCCCAGGGCTCCATGGATTCAAAGGACGGAAGGTGGCCCTCGAGGAGGCTGAAAAACCCCCGACCCCTGTTCCCCCAGAATAGGGGAAGGACCAGGTAGTCCCTGGCCCGGGTGGCGGCAACGTAAAGGAGCCTCCGGTCCTCCGCCTCCATCCTGCCCTTTTCCTTCTCCAGGGCTGAAGCATATCCACCGGTTTGGAAATCGCCGATGCGCATTTCAAAGGTCCCCTCCAGCCTGAGGGGAATGAAATCCTGCCTGCGCCTCCGCCCGCTCGCCAGGTTGGTAAGGAAGACGATCGGAAATTCCAATCCCTTGGCCTTGTGGATGGTCATGAGCTTCACGTTCTCATCCCCTTCTTCAGCCCAGGGAGACTCTCCCTCTCGCACGCTTTCCTCTTCCCGGGTTCCCAGCCATTCCACGAACCTTCGGAAGGTGGCATGACTCTCTCCCTCGAAGGCCCGGGCCTGCTCCAACACCTTTCGCAGGTTGGCCGCCATCTGGTCCCCTCCCTGCCGGAGAAGGGAAAATTCCATCGCCCGGGTCCTGGAAAGGAGGTCGGAAACGGTGGCGGAGATGGAGCGGAAATTCCTTCCATCGTGGAGTTCCTTCAGCAGGGACAAGGCTTCCGAAAAGTCTCCGGCCTCTCCCGCAGGAGGCTGAAGATAGCTCAGGCGGTTGCCTGAAGCGAAGAATAGGAAGATCTCTTCGTCGGAAAAACCGAAGAAGGGAGAGCGCAGGGCGGCAACCAGGGAGATGGCGTCGGCCGGGTCGTCGAGGGCCTTCAGGCAGCAGAGGAGACTGCGCACCTCCTGGCGCAGGTAAAATTCCTTGCCTCCTTCCAGCCGGTAGGGGATTCCCCGCTCTTTGAGGGCCTCTTCGTAGGCCTCGATCCCGGTCAGGGCGGGAAACAGCAGGGCGATGTCCCGGTAAGATACGGGCCTGGGCCTGGTCTCCTTTTTATCGAAGACCATCCATTTCCCATCGGGTCCGCAGGGGGCGGTCATTTCCTCGATCAAGGCGGCAATGGATTGGGCTTCATCCTCCCTGACCTTCCCTGCCGAGGCTTCCCGGGGGTCGAAGTCCGGCGGCGGGGCGAGAAGAATAACCCCTGGCCGGCTCTGGACGGCCTCTTTTCGGCCCGGGTGAGGGACCAGGGAAACATAGGAAGGCTGGTAGGCACCAACCTCTGCAGGCTGGATCAAGCCGGAAAAGATGCGATTCACCCAGGAAATAATGGAAGGTACGGTCCGGAAGTTCTGGACGATGTTTATTCCGGCCCCCCTGGAAATCAGCCTCTGCCTGGCTTTTTCATAGGTTTCGATATCCGCCCGCCTGAAGCGGTAGATGGATTGCTTGGGGTCGCCCACCAGGAAGAGTTTCCCGGGCTGAAGTTCCACCTCTTCCCAGCGATCCGCTTTGGCTTCTTTTTCTGCCAGGAAAAAGACCACCTCCACCTGAAGGGGGTCGGTATCCTGGAATTCATCCACCAGGATAAAGCGGAATTTCCCCTGGAAATAGGCCCGCACTTCCTTGTTGTCCCGCAGCAGGTTCCTGGTGCATATCAGGAGGTCCTGGAAATCCAGGGCCCCTCTCCCGGCCTTCTCTTCCTCCATGGCGGCCACAAACCCCCGAACCCAGTTAACCAGTCCGGCCATGACCTGAGCATGAAGGGCCCCCTTGAGCTCCTCCAGCTCCCCGGCCAGCCTCTTCAAAACCCGTTTTTGATCTTCGCAGCTTGCCGGCACCCTCCAGTTGGATTTATTTCCCTGGGCTTTGATCTGCAGGTCACGGAAGAGGATAACCTCCCGCCTTTCCGGGGACGATTCTTTCAGCTCTTTCAGCTTTTCCTGCAGGCCAAGAATGGCCCGGTACCCCAGGTCTTCTTCTTTGCGGCAATCCGCCTGGGCCAGGGCCCAGGCCTGCCGAACTTCTTTTTCCAGTTTTTCTGCAAAGCCCTCCGAAGAAAAAGGAGGTTCGGCCAGGGGCCCTTCGGGAAGAAGGTCGCGGTTCTCGTAGATTTGCCGCACAAGCCGGGCGAGAGGCTCCATTTCCATGCCCAGGGCCAGGGCCCGGCGAAGCGCGGGGGGCTTTTTTTCCATCTCCTTTCCGATCCACCGATCCCAGGTCTCCTGGAAGAGGAGGCCCAGGCCCATCTCGTCCAGGGGTTCGAAATGGGGGTCGAGGGAAGCCTCCACCGGCCGTTCCCGAAGGAGGCTGGCGCAGAAGGAATGAATGGTGGAGATAGGGGCCCGTTCCAATTCGCCCAGGGCCTGGCCGAAAGGCCCGGCCTCTTCCGGGGGCGAGAGGGAAATGGCCTTCTCGATGGCCTCCCGAAGCCGCACCTTCAGTTCCCCGGCCGCCTTTTCGGTGAAGGTGATGGCCACGATTTCTTCCAAAGGAGCTCGGCGTTCCCGAAGCAGGGAGAGAATCCGGTCCACCAAGAGGGTGGTCTTTCCGGTGCCGGCCCCCGCCTCTACGGCAAGGGAGCGGCCGAGGTCGTTTCGGGCTATTTCGCGTTCCGCCTCGTCGGCCAGAAATAGCTTTGGATTCATCCCTGTTTCCAGAGTCCCGTAGAGGCGAGTTTCAAACCCGCCCCCCGTTCCCAACGGACTTGCTTGCTTTGCAACCTGTTTTCTTAGTCCGCATTCCGCACTCCAAATTCCGCATTCCCCTTCAGGGGATTTCTCTCATCTCCAGAAAGGCCGACGCCCTCGGGTCCTTTTTCTTCTTTTCGAAAAGAACGTCCACCCCATGCTCGCATAGGCCTTTGAAATCACACCCGCCGCAGCTCCCGCCCATCTCGCGGAAGGGGAAAAAAGTTCCTTCCCTTATGCCGCGCCATATGGTTTCAAGGATTTTCTTCAAATTCGCCCCCTTTTCCTTCCAGCCCGCTCCGCGGAAGGGGATACGGGCGAACTTCCCCTTCCTGGTCACACTGCAATACTCGGCCCAGCTCCTTTCCAGGTCGGCCTCCTTCCAGGTCCGGCAGGCGGCCAGAAGGTAGAGGGGCAGTTGGAGAGTGGTGCCGCCGCAAAAACCGTCCTCCTTGCCCTGCAATTTTCCGGTCTTGTAATCGATGACCCTCAGGGAGTCCCGGCCGGGGGAAAAGTCCACCCGGTCCATTCGCCCCCTGAGGAAAAAGGCCGTCCCATCCTGCAGGGTTAAAGAAATGGGTTCGCCCGGGGGCCCTTTGCGGCACCCCTGGCTTCCATGCCCGAGACGAACCTCGAAAAAGGCGGGAACCATGCCTTCTTCCGATTGCCCCTCCTTTTTCAAAAAGGTCCGCAGGTCTTCCAGGATCGACTGACGGTCGATCTCCCAGAGGAGGGGATACCCCGTCCAGCCCTGCCGTTCCGCAGCGGCAAAGGATTCCTCCGCAGCCTCCTCTAGGGCCCGGAGGTACTCTTCGAAGTTATTGGGCCGCAAAAGGCATCCCCCTTTCTTCGATACGACCCCGAAGAAACGGAAGAGAATCTCGTGGATCATCGTTCCCCGCTCCAGAGGTTGGAGTCGGCTGACCTCTTCGGGAGAAGGAAGGGGCTTCAGGCCCAGAACCTCCGCAAGAAAATACTTGAATGGACATGCCGCGTAGGTTTCCAGCTTGGTAGGGGAAAGAACCTGCCCGGCGAGGGAGAACCTTTCTCCCAGTAGCCTGCGGGCCCGGGTAGAGGTCAGGCAGCCGTCGTATTCGGTGAAGGCTTTGAACCCCCACCGCCTGAGGGCCAGCTTTACCGCCCGGTTAAAGACGGGAAAGGCCCTCCGAAAATAGGAAATTTCGCTTCGGTCGCCGGTGCGCATCGCTCGGCTCACCTGGCTCAGGTCGAACTCCCCTTCATCGACGGCCTCGGCCCAGTCCTCGGGTGCCATGCGGGAGAGGGGCACGCGCTGAAATTGCGGGATGGTCTCCAGCCGGCTGTAATCCACGGTCTCCCCGGTCAGGGCCTCTCCCACCCGGAGAAGGAAAAAAGAGGGGATCCGTTCCCTTCCGGTGGAAGGATCGAGGCGGGGGTAGGAAAGGATCAGCTTTTCCCTGGCTGCTCCCAAGGCCAGAGCGAAGAGGAGTTTCTCTTCGGCGAAACGGGATCGCTTCAGGGGTAACTGTCCCCTTCCTTCCAGGGTCTTGTTTATGGCCTGTCTCTCCGGGTCCAGAAGCAGGGGGTCCTGTCTGGGAGACGGCGGGAAGGACCGCTCAACCAAGCCGGGGATAAAGACCGCCCGGAAGGATAAGCCCCGGGCGGGCATCAGGTCTGAGATGCAGACCCCTCCTCTCTGGAAGGACCCGTGGGGAAGAGCCCTCTCTTCCAGCTCCTCGGTAAGAATTTCTTTGAACTGTGGAACCTGAACCTCAAAACCGAGAGCGTCGAGACAAACCAAAGCTCGTAGGGCGTCGCCGATCCCCTCCCAGTCCCCCTTCGCCGGCAAGTAGGATTCCAGGAGCAGGAGGTAGGCCTTCACCATCTCCTGCCAGCTGGATTTGCGGGGAAACCGGTCGAGGGCCGAAAAAAAGCCTTTCAGGAAGCGGTGGAAACTCTCCGCCTCCCGGATGAGCGATTCATTCCTTTCCTCTTCCTGTTGGCCTTGCTGGGTGATCCAGGAGGCCAGTCTTTCCTCCCACTGTCCTCTGCCCTCTACGATCCCCGCCTCCCGGGAGATGAGGTCCCAAAGGGAAGTGGAGGGTTCTTCGGGCAAAAACCTCTCCCACGCCAGGGGAGCGAAGGTCAGGAATTCCATGACCTCGCCCCGCCGCAAGTTTCCGCTCACCAGGTCGAGAAGGAGGAGCAGGCTCTTTCCCGCCTGGCTCCGAGATAGAGGGATCCCCCCCTGGAGATGGATGGGAACCTGGAGGTTTTGAAAAGCCTCCAGGAAAAGGGGGGCATAGAGGTCGAAATCGCGCAAAAGCACTCCCATTTCATGGAAGGAAATGTCATCCTCCCGGGCCAGGCGGAGAACTTCCCGGGCCATTTCCCGCACCTCCTGCACTTCGCTGGGAGCGGCAATGATCCGGACCGTGCGGTCTTCGGGGACCCTTTTAGCTTCCGGCCTTTCCCGAAAAACCTGCCGGGGCATGATTTCCACCAGCTTATTTCGGGTCGTCTCCGGCTTTATTAGAGAGTGGACTTGAAATCCCCGACTCCGGTACCAATTCAGGATGGGAGATGCATAGGCGAACCCCGGCGTGCCCTGCCAAGGCATGAAAGCGGTTATTTCGAGATGCCGGGTGCAGCCCTCGAGAAGCCGTTTCTGCCCCTCGGTGAAGTCATAAAACCCATAAACCGCCAACTCCCCGCTGCCGAATTTGCCGGGAAAGCGCCGGGCTTCCTTCTCGCCGCGGAAAAAAAGCTCGGCGGAAGAGTAAAATTCCCGGCCTGCAAGCTCACGATAGGTTTGATACAAATCGATGAGTTCGGAGATGTTCCGGCTTCCTTGCAAAGGCAGGGTTTCGACGCCCCCATCGGCCAAGTCCCTGAAGGTAGCCGACAAAGCCCGCTGGAAACCCCTCCGGCCGGCAATGGGGCCGAAGTAACTCCCCCGGGGAATTTTTTCGACCAGGGAGGAGATAAGGACAAGCTCGCCGTGACGCGGAAGGGCCCGGCGCCCTTCCCCCTCCAGGACCTCCCCCGACAGGGTCAGGGCCAAATCGATGAAGGTGAGGAAGCGGAGGTTGAGATGATTCAGGCCCCGCTGGGCCAAAAGCCTTCGCAGGTAAAGGCCTAGCAAATTGGACCCGACGAGAACCACGATGGGGGAAAAGGGGTCCTTTCCTTTTCTCGCTTTGACCCAGGCGAAAAAAGCCTCTTCCAGCTCGGGCTGGAAAGGCCCGAGGAAGAGAGTGTGCTTTCCCCTTTCTTTGATTGGATTTCGATTGGCCATGGGCCGAATTCCGATATAATGAATGATATCGGGAATAGCGCTCTAAATAAAGTTCAAATTCTGAAGTCCCAAGGGCCTACCCGATTTTCGCCGGCCTTCAGGGACCGCATTGACTGATCGCAGAATGGAATGTTGAAAAAGCCCGAATATTTTTACGGTTGGAAAATCGTCTGGACCGGCATCATCGGCATGGTCCTCATTTACGGGATCCGCCACTCCTTCGCTGTTTTCTTCACTCCCATCCTGGAAGAATTCGGCTGGAGCAGGGGCAACATCTCCATCATGATGTCCCTGAATGTCCTCATCTACGGGTTTTCGGCCCCGGTTGCGGGACTCCTCGCCGAGAGGTGGAGGGCCCGTCATTTATTGCCCCTGGGAATCGCCATCCTGGGGGCAGCCACCGCCGGATGCGCCTGGGCCGGAAAGCTGTGGCATTTCTATCTTCTCTTCGGGGCCCTCATGCCCATCGGCAGCGCCCTCGCCGGCTGGCCCATCATCGCCCCCGCCCTGATGAACTGGTTTGTCAAAAAGCGAGGCCTGGTCCTGGGGATCGGCCAGATGGGGGGCGGCCTGAGTTTCGTCTATACCATCTTCGTGAAGTATATCATTCTTCGGTTCGGTTGGAGGCCCGCCTTCTTGGTTATCGCGGGCGTGCTGGTGTGCGCTCTCTTCCCCCTGTATTTCCTGTTCTTTTATTACCGCCCCCAGGATAAGGGGCTCCAGCCTTTTGGGACGGGGGAAAAAACGGCGGCGATAGGGGGAGCAAGGAAGGCAACCGAGGTCAAAACCCCGGGTGTCCGGGATTGGACCTTCTCCCAGATCCTGCGTTCCCCCCAGTTGTGGCTGCTGATTTCTTCCTACGCCCTTTACTGGGGGGTCGCGGGCTATATGGTTTTGGCCCACCAGGTCCGGTTTGCCGAGGACGCGGGCTACAGCAGCATCTTCAGCGTTTCCATTTTCGCCCTTTTCGGGGTGACCGTGTTCCTGGGGCAGATGTCGGGTTTCCTCTCTGACCGCATGGGCCGGGAGAGGGCGGCCACGGTGGCCTCGGCCCTATCCATCATCGCTCTGGTGGCCCTGCTGTTCGTTCGGGATAATTCTCAACCCTGGCTCCTTTATGTTTACTCCCTCTGCTTCGGCTACGGGGGGGGACTCTTCACCCCGACGATTTTCGCCGGGTCGGCGGACATTTTTTACGGCCGGTATTTCGGCACGGTTTCGGGCCTGCTCCTAACCGGCATGGGGGTCGGAGCGGTGTTCGGACCATGGTTGGGCGGATATATCTACGATGTGAACGGAAGCTACCGCATAGCCTTCATCCTGTGCATTGTCTGCATCGCCCTCTCCTGCCTGATTTTCTGGGTCGCCGCCCCCCGGAAGGTGGCCGCTATCGGAGTCAAACCGGCAAATAAAGTAACAAA
>JACAEW010000195.1 GCA_013388675.1 Syntrophaceae bacterium
CTGCCTCCTTATTCTTGGCTCTGTACTTGGGTACATATGAACCAAAGTATAACCCATGTCTATAAGGGGCAGGTCTTTGTATTTTTGTTCAACTGTCAACTATTATGTCTATTCATTTCAATGAGTTCTGGCCACCGGCTTCCGCCGGGGTGACGCTCTGGGGGACTTCTTAGGGTCCATCAAGATTCGGTCCATGCAGAACCGGTCCATTTTTTGCGGGTCCAGGCGAGGACGAAAATGGAGCGGCAGGGAGATTTTACCCCCTTCGGTTCTCAATCCTTGAATCAGGATGGATTCTTTCTGTTTGAGAAACCCGTTCATCTCTCCGGCAGGGATAGCCATCCGTGCTGCCAACAGCGCTTCCTGGTAACAGCTGATCTCGCCCGCCGCGCCGTTTCCCAGGATGACCCCGAATCCCATTCGACGGGAAGCCTCGATGGCCCGGACCAAAGATTTTGCGCTGCCCATTTTCATGATCTTGAACTTCACGAAGCGGGCGCATCCGAGTTCCTTGGCCTTTTTAACCGAATCCATTCCGTAGATCGATTCGTCCAGCCCCAGGGGAACGGGGGAGACTCGGGAAAGCCGAACCATGGACTCCCAGTCATTTTCTCTGAAGGGCTGCTCCAGGAATTCGATATCTTCCGAACCTATGCTTTGAACGAATTTCTTCGCCTGGGCGAGGGTATAACCCTGGTTGGCGTCGGCCCGCAGGCGGGCTCTCCCGCGCATAATTTTTTGCGCCAGTCTAACCCTTTCTATATCTTTGGCCACCTCGAAGCCGACCTTGATCTTAATCGTTTCATAACCTTGGGCAATAAAACTTTCGACTTCATCGCGAATCCCCTCGGGGTTCTCGGCCTGGAGAATTCCCAACATGGGCACCGATAGGAATTCCGAGGGAGGGGCGAGGCGGGATTTCGGGTTCATCATTTCCATGGCAGTTAAGAAAGGGGTGACCGAACAAGGCCTTTTTTTGGCATGGGAGGAAATGAGTTCCCAACCCTTTTCCACGGAAAGACCTAGGATCTTCGGGCCTTGGCCTTTGGCAAACTGCCAGACATCATCCGCGCTTTCCCAAAAATACCCCTGAATGTCCGCCATGGCCTCTCCCAGCCCCTCCCGCCCCTGGGAATGAAGGCGAATAATCGTGCAGTCGAAGGCTCTCATCTCCGCCGTGGCTATCTTGTAGGGCTGTTTCAGGGGAATTTTAACCCGGTAGAGTTCCACTTTTTCGATGTTCATCGAGGCGATCCTAATCAAAGGCGGACGCGATGGGCTCGGAGGGCAGCTTCTTCAAAGGAGATTTTCCCTCTTTTGCGGGTTTCGTGCGTCACTCAATCCTTATCTTCCAGCATCTTGCTCACTTCCGTAATATCGAAAATCGCTTCCTGGTAATCGATTTTTTTGCCGATGCGCTTCTCCCTTTCCTTGATTTTTTACCGGTTGTACTCCAGAATCTCCCGGGTGAAGGGAAGGTTGGCATGCTCCAGGTACCGGATCGCTCCCCGGGCGTCCCTCACCGGAATCACCCTTCCGGCCACGAATCGGTTGGGGGCCCAGGGGATATCCAGGACCCCGGCCTGGAGGCCCCGAAGGGATCCCAGGACCGGGTCACCATCCCCCATTTCCAGGGCTTTATCCAGGATGGAACGGGCCTCCTTGGCGATCATGCTCTTTTCCTCCAGGAATTCACTCGACTCCTGCAAACGGTTGGCCCGCATGAGCTGGATGGCCATACGGGTCGCTTTCACTCCCTCCGCATTCGCTTCAGCGGTAGGAATCCCTTCCGCCTCATGGGTGGACTTGGTAATGACCTGAGTGGCTCCCGCCAGGGCGGCGATGATTCCCCCCAGGACGATCACCGCATAAGCGCGGGGTTCATCCGTCGGAAAGGCTTGCATCCACTGATGGGTGGCGATGGAAAAGAAAACCTCCCCATGGCCGGCCCTTTGGAGATACTCCCTCCCCACCTCTTTCAAGGCCCGGAGAGCGGCCACATCTTGCTGAATATTCAAGCTTTGGCAGAGGCCCATGCTGTAGTGCTTGACTCCCTGGCCGGCGGCCATGAGCATCTCCAGCACCGCCACGGCGATTCCGATTCCGGGGGGGACCAGGGTGCCGGTCAGAAATCCCGGCTGCTCCCGGTGAAGCCGCACCCCTCTTTCTTCATAATAAGAGGTCAGGCGGTCTAGATACTGATAGTTGCGGATTCCCTGTTCGAAAGGAAGGTCTTTGGTATAGGAAGCGGTGTAGGAAATGGCCGCCCCGAGAAAGGCGGTCAGGCCGCCGGAAAATCCCGTCTCGGCGGCGAGCTGGGGAAAGGCGGTCCCGGACAGGACGATGATCGGACGTTCCACGGATTCCGATACGCGGCGCACGGCCCGAAACCCGTGATTGACGATGGGGCATCCGTTCAGCATGGAACGGCCCGCCTTCCGGCTTTCCTCCACGCCGCGCTGGGCATCCTGGAACTTCAGGTTACGGGTGTAGGTATCCGTTGTCGTCGGCAGAAGATCGGCCCCCCCTTTTTCCTGCAACCACCGGAGGAGGGCTATGTGGTCGTCGATCAAAGCAACCCCTCCCCGGGGCTGGACCAAGGTGCGGCCCTCCTTCTCCGCCTCCACGATCGACCGGGCATACTGCCGATCCGGGGGAAGCCCTTTTAGATAATCGACCGCCTCCTCCAGATCGATCTCTTTACCGGTGGGCCAGAGGGAAAGAACCTCCCTCCGTTCGGCCAAAAACTCCTCATCCGACCAGCGCCGGTTGCTCAGTTCCACTTTTTTAGATATTTCCTCGCTAAACGAAAGGCCGGTTCCGGATAACGTTCCGCCAGCAACCCAACCCCATAGAGGCAGTACCGAGCATCCGTATACAAGGCAGGTTTCTTGGGACGCAAGGAAAAGGGCTCTTCCGGAGAAAAAAGGGTCCTCCGCAAGATGTCCCCGGCTTTTGGATGGTGGATGAAAATTCCTCCCGTCCCGATGAGATGTTCCACGGCGGTTAAGTCTTTTCCATATTGGATGTAGTATTGCCCCTGGGGACCCCAGAGGGTCTCGACGGAACCGGCATGCCTCTCCACGGCTGCCCGGGCCGCGCAGGCAGCCAGGGCAAAATCCAGGTCCAGGTCCTCTGCGGTTTGGGGAAGGACTTCCACCCGCCGAGAAAGGCTTTCGAGCCTCGGGGCCAGGTCCTTCTGGGGAAGGCTGGCGTGCTGGAGAATGCGCCCCTCGCCGCAAAGGGTCAGAATGGTTCCGGCATTGTAGCGGAGGCCTAAGTCCCCCTCAACCGTGCGTTTGGCCAGGGGCTCCGGCAGGCCTTTGCGCACCACTCCGGGTTGAACCGGGTTTCCCGCCCCGATGGAATGGACGTCGGTCGTAGCCCCCCCGATATCCACGATGACCAGGTCTCCGAGTCCCTTCTCCGAACCCGCCCCCCGGGAGAGAAGCTGAGCGGCCCCCAAGACGGCCGTGGGGGTGGGCATGAGGATTCCTTCCACAAATTCCTCCGCCCGCTTCAAACCCTTGGCGGCGATGATTCGCTCGATGAATACTTTGCGGATCATCTCCCGGGCGGGCTCCACTTTCAGCACGTTGATTTCCGGCATGACGTTATCGGTGAGGAGAAGGTTTTTCCCGCCGGCGCGCAACAAGGATTGGACCCCGTCCGCCGCCGCTTTGTTCCCGGCAACCAAGATGGGGCACCGAATGCTGCTCGTCGCCAGCAGGCGGGCGTTTTCAAGGATGACCTCGCTGTTCCCCCCATCCGTTCCCCCGGCTAAGAGAACGATATCCGGTTTCAGCCCTTCCAGCTCTTCCAGTTCCCGGCTGGAGAGGCGGAAGGCATACACCTTGATGACTTTGGCTCCGGCCCCGAGGGCCGCCCGCCGGGCAGCCTCGGCCGATAGTTCCGGGATCAGGCCGATGGTGACCATCCCCAACCCGCCGGCTGCGCTGCTGCACGCCAGCTTGAGTTCATAAGCGGCTTTCTGCAAAGGAGAGGGGAGGAGGGCCAGCGCCCGCCGCAGCCCCACCATGATATCCGTTTCCACGGTGGTGCAGCTCTGGGCATAGCCGAGAATCTCTTCGGCATTCAAATCGACGGCCAGGATTTTGGTGAAAGTGCTGCCGAAATCGATGAGCAGAGCCAAGGACATAAAAAAAATTGCTGGTTACTCGCTACTCGTTGCCCGCCAAAAGAAAAGAGTTTGTCGCGCTTGAACCAGGGGGCCGAGCACCCTGGAACGAGCCGTGTTCCGCTAGGCCTTTTCCAAATCCCTTTTCAAATCCTCGATCACCTGCCGGGGGGAAATGCCGGGGGGATAGGCGCGGTTGAACCCCATCCGCAAGAAGCGCCCCTCCACCTCTTCCCATTTCTGCTTGCCCACCACCAAGTTTCCCCCCACCACCAAATGAATATCGCCGATTCCGGCTTCGATGCAATTCTCCCGGAACCCGCGGCACTCCATCTCCCCGTGGCCGCAGAGGGAACCGACGAGAATAGCGTCAGCCGCGGTTTCGATGGCGGCGCGGATGAAATCCTGCTGGGAAGAGAAGGTTCCGATGTTCACCACCTTAAACCCCTCCCCCTCCAGGGCATGGGCCATAATTTTATTGCCCACCACATGGGCATCGACGCCCAGGACCCCCAGCACCACCGATTTCGGTTTCCGGTCGCTCATGATGGGCCTGCGGGTTCCTTACGGCTGGCCCGGATTCTTCGCAAAAAGGGCATGAATAGCAGTCCGATCGAGAGGAAGAGGAAACAGGAGCTCACCGGCCGGCGGAAGAAAACCGTTACATCGTTCGCTTCCCCAATCATGGTCGTTAAAAAATAGTTCTCCGCCAAAGGGCCCAAGATGACGCCCAGGATGAGCGGAGGGATGGGCAAGGCATAGCGCCGCATGAAAAACCCCAGGAATCCGAAGAGGGCCATAAACCAAACGTCGGCCATGTCATTCCGCAGGGCGAAGGCGCCGATCAGGCAAAAAGTGATGATGAAGGCCCCCAGGATGTTCTCCGGGATGCGCATCAATTCGGAAAAGAAACGGGCGGTGAGCAGCCCGGCAAGGATCATGATCAGATTACAGACCATCATTCCCACGAAGATGGTGTAGACGGCCTCGGGGGTTTTCGTAAAGAGCAGGGGGCCGGGTTGGACCCCGTGGAGGAGAAAGGCCCCCATCATGACCGCCGTGGCCCCGCTTCCGGGGATCCCCAGAGTCAGCAGAGGGATCATCGCTCCGCCCGTGGAACCGTTGATGGCCGTCTCCGACGCCGCCAACCCTTCCCAGCAGCCCGTCCCGAATTTTTCCGGGGTTTTGGAAACCTGCCTTTCCACCCCGTAACTGACGAAGGAAGTCACCGTGGCCCCGGCTCCGGGGATCGCCCCGATGATGACCCCCACGCCCAGCCCTCGAAGGATCGTCCCCCGTAGCG
Source organism: Syntrophaceae bacterium (assembly GCA_013388675.1). Classification (GTDB taxonomy): domain Bacteria; phylum Desulfobacterota; class SM23-61; order SM23-61; family SM23-61; genus SM23-61. The sequence continues at coordinate 5,442 of JACAEW010000195.1, forward strand.
CCCAAAGCTCGTCAAGCCGGGGAAGCTGGGTTTTGGGCCGGGTCCGAATGATTCCCCCGCCCCCTTTCTCCTTCTGCGAGAGTTGTTCGAGGACCTCGCCGATGGCAAAAAGGCCGATGAGGACGGTTACGAAATTGATCCCCGTCTCCAGGATGCGGGAGCCGAAGCTGAAGCGGGGAACGCCGTAAATGTCATCCATTCCAACCGCCCCCAGGGAAATGCCGATGAAAAGGGAGATGAGGGCGCTACCGATGGAACGGGTCCCGATGATCACCACGCTGGCCAGGCCCAAGAAAACCACGGCGAAATATTCGCAGGAAGAAAAAGACAGGGCCACCTTGGCGAAGGGCGGGGAGGCAACGGTCATAATGAGAGCGCTGAGAAACCCCCCGATGGCCGAAGTCATGATGGCCATGCCCAAGGCCTTGGAAACGAACCCTTTTTTATTCAGCTTATAGCCCTCCCAGGTGGTGGGCACGTTCATCGGGTCCCCGGGGATGTTGAAGAGAATCCCGGTGATCGAGCCGCCGAAAATACCGCCGCAATAAATTCCGATCATCAGGAGCAGGGAGGGAACGATGCCCATGAGGTAGGTGAAGGGAAGGACGAGGACGATGGCATTCAGCATGGTGATGCCCGGCAGGGCCCCGGCCAGAACCCCAATGGTCAGCCCGCTTAGGATCATTAAGAGGTTTAAGGGTTCGAACGTGTTGACCAGTCCCAATAACAAAAAATCCAGCTGACTCAAGAGGCTCCCTTTCTTCCGTCCTCCTTGCCGTTCAAATCACTCCCAGCAGCCGGTAGAGGAAAAGGGTGACATCCTCGAAAAACCCCATTCCCTTGGGCAAGGGCAAATACACCACTTTGACAAAGAGGTAAAGCAAAGCCACCGTCCCCCCCGCGGAGAGGAGGAGGAGGGGAAATGCCCGGCGAAGGCCGGTCAAGGCAAGAAAAAAGAGGAGAAAGAAAAAATTGGCCAGGAGGAACCCGATTTTATCCATGGAGAAGACCACTCCGATGACTGCGGCAATGAGGGCCACCAGCTTGGATATTTGGATGGGAGAAGGAAGAGGATCGGTTTCTGCGCGCCCAGCCGCCTCTTTTCGCGGCGAGAGAATCTCGAGACTCTTAATCCCGCAGCTGACCATGAGGAGGATCAGGATCGACCGGGGCCAAAAATACGGCCCCAACTGTCCGGGGGTGGGCGCGTCGTCCAGCCTGCCGCCCAGAAAATAAAAATAAAGGGCGATCCCAAAAATCAGGAGAGGCCCTTTCAGGTTCAAAAGGTTTTGCATCACTCTTTTTCCTGTCCCCTTTCAGGCTCCAGGCGAGTGCCCACCCTTCCAGCCCCTTCTGCCGGCCGGGCGAACGGGGGATCCCCCGCACCCGGCCGAGCAAGAGGGAGCTGTTCAAAGGGAGTGCTCCCAGCGGGGGATCATTTTGCCATACCGAAGGTTTTCATGAAATTTCTCATGGTCTCCATCTCCGAAGCGACCCAGGGTGGAAACTTATCCGGTCCCATGTAGCTATCCGGGGCGAAGTACCATTCTTCGGCGAACTTCTTGTACTCCTGGGTTTCCAGGGCCTTTTTGAAGGCCTCGGCCAAAACCTTGATTCGATCGGGAGGGATGCCCGCTTTGGCCACAATGGAACGGAATTGGGGAAGGGTAATATTGAACCCCAATTCCGTGGAGCTGGGAATGTCCGGGAAAGCCGGGTGCCGCTGGTGGGCGAATATGATCAAGGGACGCAATTGTTTCGCTTCCAGGTACTGCTTGATATCGCCCGCCTGTTAGTAGAGCACCTCGGAATGGCCGCCCAGGGTGGAGGCGTATCTTTCCGAAGGCTTTGGAATGGGGAGCGTGGTCATCGAATAGCCCTTAGACGCCAGGTATCGAACCGTGATGTCATCCACGGTTCCAAACCCGGTCGCCGCCACTCGGATCTTTCCCGGGTTCTCCTTGGTGTATTTGAGCAGGTCCTGGATGTTTTTGTAGGGGCTGTCGGTTTTTACGAAAAGAAAGGAATCCGCCACTTGGGTTCGAACAATGAAGGCCAAATCGGAAAGTTTGTAGCGGGAAGTTCCCGCGGCGAAAGTGCCCAGCGTGTCCGCGATGAAGGTGGCTACCGTGTACCCGTCCGCCTTGGCGGCCATGAGGTTCGCCAGACCGGTATTCCCGGAAGAGCCGGGAATGTTCGAAACCGGCAAGGCCACTCCCAGGATTTTTTCCGCCAGGTGGCCGATGGTCCGGGCCATCTGGTCCGCCCCTCCGCCCACTCCCCAGGTGCATAGGAAATCGATGGGACGATTGGGGTATTTTTCTTGGGCTGTCAGGGAAGATACGAAAAAGATGATCAGCAGAAAAATGCTCCCGATTCGGATTCCTTTTTTCATCATGACCATGATCCTCCTCTTTTTTGCAAATCCCTCTACCCGGCAAGCGAGGGCTCTCTTTTCCATGTATTACATACCGCATGCCTTTGTCAAGGAATTCGAAGCGAGCCCCCTCCTTGCCTTACCGAAGGACCGCGGGTAGCCAGGTTACAATCGGCGGGAAGAAAACCAAGAGGACGACACCGACACACTGCAGGCCCATGAATTGAATCATCCCTATATAGATGTCCTTCAAATCCCATTCGGGAACGACGCCTTTAAGGAAATAGGCCGACAGGGCGACCGGCGGGGAGAGCCAGGCGGTCTGCAAGGTGACCGCCACGAGGATGGAAAACCAGATGAGATCGTAACCCATGTCGCGAATCAAGGGGAGGAGGATGGGGATGAAGATCAATACGATGGGGACCCATTCCAGGGGCCATCCCAGGATAAAAATGACCAGGATGATAGCAAAGATCATGACGTTAGGGTCCAGATTGGCGCCGAGGAGCAGTTCGGTGATCCACTTGGCGGAACCGAGACGGGAAAAAACGGACCCGAAAAAATTGGAAGAGGCCACCAGAAGGAGGATCATGGAAGAGATCCCCAGGGTTCGGAGCATGGCTTTTTTGACCCCTTTCCAGGTTAAGCGACGGTAGCTGAAAGTGAGGATCATGGCCCCGGCAGCTCCCGCCGCCGCGCCCTCCGTGGCCGTTGCCAGCCCCGCCAAGATACTGCCCAAGGTGGCGGCAATCAGGGAGGTAACCGGAATGATGCCTAGGACGATTTCCTTTAAAACCCAGGCCGTTGAAGTGGGCCGCAAGTGCTGGGGCAGGGCCGGTCCAAGGGAAGGTTTGATCTGGCAGCGGATCAGCGTGTAGGCGGTGTACAGGCCCGCCAGCAGAAACCCTGGCAGAAAGGCGGCGGCAAAAAGAGAAGTAACTGGAACCCCCATCACCGGACCCATGACCACCAGCATGATGCTGGGCGGGATGAGAATTCCCAGCGTTCCCCCGGCGGCGATGCATCCGGCCGAAAG
>JACAEW010000137.1 GCA_013388675.1 Syntrophaceae bacterium
GGCCCAGGGGGCATCCCGCCCGGCGCGGGACAGCCTCGGCGGGAAAAATCCGGGGTTCCGGAGCGCTAGCCCCGCTTCCCCAAGGCACCGGTCCCCGAACCCTTCGCCTCAAACGAAATCCCAGCTTAAACTGCGACAACCCCATTCATTTCCGACGCGACCCGATGGAAGAACCGCTGCCTCAGGATGTCTGGCCCCGGGCGGGATGCCCCCCTGGGCCCGGCTAACTCTCTTCCGGCAGGGCAGACCCGGGAAGCTCAAAATCTTCCTCAAGCACCCACTCGATTGGGAGAAGACCCAAAATTATGTATTTGTTACCCTGTCATAAAAAGAAAATATTTTCAAAGGTTTCCCTTCCGGGAAGCAGCCTCCCGAGCCAGCTCAGCGCAAAGCCCTGTGTATGAGACTGGGTCCATGAATTTGCGAATCTCTGGTTCGCTCAGGACCTTTTGGACTCGGGGATCCTGGGCCAATGCAGCCGCCAAATCCTTTCCGGATTCGAAAGCCTTCATGGAGGCTTCATAGACCACCTCGTGGGCGGTTTGTTTTCCCAGGTGTTCTCCCAGTACGAACATGGCCCGCTCGGAGAGGATCAACCCACGGGTTTTTTCCAGGTTGGCCCGCATGTTCTCGCGGTTAACCACTAGGCCGTCGAGGAGCTGGCGGGTTTTGGCCAGCGCGGCTAGAGTGTAAATGCTGACCTCGGGTATGATCACCCACTCGGTCTTCCAGGTGGTGGCGTCCCGCTCATGCTCTCCCTCCATGGCTTCCAGGATCCCCGCAGCCCGATAGCGCACCAGTCGAGAAATTCCCTTGATCCCTTCGGCGGTCTCCGGATTCCGCTTGTGGGGCATGGTGCTGCTGCCGACCCGCCCCATCTCAAAACCCTGGGCGACTTCATCCACCTCCGTTTTTTGCAGGAGAAAGATTTCCCCCGCGATCCTTCCCAGGGTCGAGCAGATCATGGCCAGAAGAAGAACGGCTTCGGCGAAACGGTCCCGGGCACTTTGCCAGGGGATATCCGCTTGGCCCAAGCCCAGCTTGGCCATGGTCTTCTTTTCCAGTTCCCGGCCTTGCTCCCCCCAAGATGCATAGCTTCCCACCGCCCCCGCCAGTTCTCCTACAAGGATCCGTTCCCGCCCCTCGTCCAGGCGATCCATATGGCGTCTGACCTCCTGGAGCCAGCTGGCGGTCTTAAACCCAAAAGTAATTGGCAGCGCATGCTGGCCGTGGGTCCTTCCAGACATGGGGGTATCGGCGTGTTCCAGGGTGATCTGGACAAGTCGTTTCTCGATGGCTTCCAGGTCCCGCTTCACCGCGCCCAGGACTTCCCGCAACGCCAATACATGGCCCGTATCAATGATATCCTGGGTGGTGGGCCCGAAGTGAACATACTCACCCGCCTTTTCCCCGCAGACCTTGGCAAAAGCCCGTATAACCGGCACCAGGCTGTGCCGGGTTTTCTGTTGTTCGGCCCTAGCCAGGTTCAGGTCGATCTTTTCCACCGACGCCTTCGCACGGATCTCCTTAGCCGCCCAATCGGGAATGATTCCCATCTCCGCCTCAGCCTCTGCCAGGGCGGCCTCGATCTTCAGCCAGCGGTCAATCATCTGCCCTTCCGAAAAAATCCTCCGCCCCTCATCGGTCCCCCAGGAACCGCTATACACATAATAGTCGATGGGATGTCCGGCCATGAACCCTCCCCCAAGGTTTTTATCAACTATATTGTCTATCTTGGGCCGAGTCAACCCGGAATGAAAATCGACTGCTGCCTTGGGCAGACAAGTTTGCAGGACAAGTGCTTTCCCCTTGAACGAGATTTCCTGAATGTGGTATGGTCGGACCATGGGAATTAAGACTCTGGAATGGAAGAAGGGCAAGCTTTATCTTTTGGACCAGACCAAACTGCCGGAAGAAGAAACCTATGTGGCCTGTTCGACTTATCAGGAGGTCGCCCAGGCCATTAAAAATATGATTGTCCGGGGGGCGCCGGCCATTGGGGTCGCCGCGGGGTTCGGCATGGTCCTGGGTGCACGGCACGCAACCCGGAAGAGCCTCGATTCCTTTTCCAAACACCTCGATCAGGTGGCCCGGTCCCTCATCTCCACCCGGCCGACGGCGGTAAATCTAATTTGGGCCGTGGAGCGAATGCAAAAATTCGCCCGGCAGAGAGTAAGCGAGGGAAGCCACGACCTGGAAGGGGATTTGGAAAAGGAAGCCCTGCGGATCATGGAGGAGGACCTGCAAGCGTGTCGGGAAATGGGCAGGCAGGGGCAAGTTTTCATCCCGGACGGTGCCTCCCTTCTCACCCATTGTAATGCCGGCGCTTTGGCTACCGCGGGATATGGAACCGCCTTGGGGGTCATTCGTGCGGCCCGGGAGGCCGGAAAACGGGTTCACGTATATGTGGATGAAACCCGCCCGTTCCTCCAGGGATCCCGATTGACCGCCTGGGAGCTGATGAAGGACCGGATCCCCTGCACCTTGATCACTGACAACATGGCGGGTTGGCTCATGTACCAGGGAAAGATTCACCTGGTCATCACCGGGGCGGACCGAATCGCGGCCAACGGCGATGCGGCCAATAAGATCGGCACGTATTCCTTGGCTCTTCTCTGCCACGCCCATCGGATTCCTTTCTATGTCGCCGCCCCGCTTTCCACGATCGATTTATCGACTGCGAAAGGTGATAGGATCCCCATCGAGCAGAGGTCCCCCGCCGAAATTATCAACATTTTGGGCCGGCGAATCGCGCCCGAAGGCGTAAAGGTTTTAAACCCGGCCTTCGACGTGACCCCCCATCGGTTTATTTCGGCGATCATTACCGAGAGAGGAATCGTTCAGAAGCCCTATCGATCCAACCTGAAAAAGGTCTTTCAGCGCGCAGGAACAAGGGACGATGATCCAACCCTGATCGGCTAAGGAGGCAACGATGCTATCCCAAAAATTCGTTGAGCTGATCGAGAAGAATGCGGAAAAACTGGCTAAGGAGTGGCTAAAGGACGTCCGGACCAATGTTCACACCCCCACCTACCACGCGTTTGACGAAGACCGTCTCTATCAACGGGCCTTGAACATGTACAAAAACCTGGGCCAATGGCTGAATGTGCAAACCCCCAAAGAGCAAACCAGCAGGTTTTATCAGAAATACGGGCAGGACCGGTGTCAGGAAGGGTTTCCCCTCCCGGAACTGATTTATTCTTTCATCCTCTTTCGACGCCACCTGTGGCTTTTTATTCTCCACTCCGGGTTCCTGGACACGGCTTACGAACTGCTCCGGGCTCTGGAGTTGAATAATCGCGTCATTCTCTTCTTCGACCGGGCTCTGCACAGTATGGCCTTGGGGTATGAGGAATGCCAAAAAGCGAAAACCTAACCCCCGGCGGTAAACGAGATACCAAAATCAGGAAAGAAATCTTTTCCCTTAGGAAAGGCGATGCGCCGGGTCGCCCTTACGAGCTTAATAATCGAAGGCGACGACTCCATCGGAGGTCGCCACGATAATGGTCCGCTTCGCGTCCCGCACCACCAGGGTGAAGTCGGAGTAGAGCTTCCCGTTGATCCGCAACCCGGTCAATTCGTTTCCCTTGGTCAGAACCTCACAGTCCTTGTAACTTTCGATCACCTTCTTGACCAGCTCAAGCCTTTGCCCGGTAACCTTCTCCCCCCGTTCGATCATGATTCGCTTCTGCGCCGGAGTGGATTCTTGCATTTGGGCCTGCGCCCAATCGGGGGCCCAGAGGGCGCCAAGAGCCAGAATGATTCGCAAACAGATCATCATGCTTTTCCCTTCCTTTCAGGCGGTGAACCGCGTCCGATCAAAGAACCGTTTTTTGATCCTTTTATTCGGAAATGGGTTTCTCTCTATCTTTTCCCTCCTTGCTCTTTTTTTCGGGTCGAGCGATCGCGTCGGCATGATGCTTGATCACCAGGGCCTTGACCATGAAGATGACCCCTTCGGCGATGTTCGTGGTATGGTCGGCGATACGCTCCAGGCAGCGGCTGACGATGATGAGATGCACCGCCCGGGTAATGGTCTTAGGATCGGACATCATGTAGGTCAGCAGCTCCCGGAAGACCTGGTCGTTTAGGGCGTCGACCTCATCGTCCCGCTCACAAACGGAGCGCGCCAAGTCCGCGTCCCCTTTGACGAAGGCATCCAGAACGTCTTTGACCATTCCTTTGGTAATCTCCGCCATCCGGGGAATGTCGATGTAGGGTTTGAGCTGGGGTTCCTGGTTCAGGGAAACCACTCGCTCGGCGATGTTCACGGAAAGGTCCCCGATGCGCTCCAGCTCCGTGTTGATCCGCATGGCCGAGGTGATGAACCGGAGATCGGCGGCCATGGGCTGATGGAGAGCCAGGAGCTTCAAGCACCAGTCGTCGATGACCAGCTCCAGTTTATTGATTTTTTCGTCCTCGGCAATCGTCCTCTCGGCCAGGCTGGTGTCCCTCTTGACCAGGGCTTCGATGGCGTTGCTGATGGCCCGCTCCGCCAGCCCGGCCATTTTCAAGAGGTTTTCCTTCAGCTGATTCAACTCCTGCTGGAACCGCGTTTCCATTTTCCCCTCCCCCTTTTAACCGCCTCGCACGCACAGAACCCAGAATTTGATGGAAGACGATAATCCCTCGCCCCCTTTTGATAACTCGAAACCCGCAACTTGAAACTCGAAACGCTTTTTAAGCCAAACCTCCCGCTGATATAATTCTAGGACTTTTTCCTTCGGGGCCGGGTGAAGATTTCCTCGGACGGATGGAGGAGGGGGTGAATGTGCCGTTTCTGAATGCCCAGGCGGATAATCTTCAAGGAGTGGAAAATCCCATAGAAAAAATTCAGCCCCTCGGAAATTATTGAGCGAACCTTCCAAGTTACTCTTCAAGGTTTTTATCATGCCCCAAAAAACCCTTTTGATCAAGCATATTCATTCTTTGTATTGCCCCGAAAAATCGGGAAGGCCATGAAAATTCATACCTTTGAAGAAAAATGGGGGAGAGGGTTTCCCGTGGGTTTCTGGGAACGGAAGGGAAGGATTTGGGGCGAACAGAAAAAGCCGCCCGCTGGATGGCACAAAGCGAAAGAAGGGTCAAATTCCCTGGATGGAACGGGAGCCCCTTGATTCAGTGCCGGACGGAAGGGGAAGCATCTCCCGGTAATGGCCGGTCCTTCTTCTCTCCCCGCCGGTATAATGGGAAGGGGTCGCCCGGATGGGGTCGATCCCGATAGAAACCCACCTTTTTTCCGAGGGCCGGTAGAATTGCTGAATTTGCCCGGAACGGATCAAGGAATCCAAAAGATAGTCATCCACGAAGGTGTGGGTCCCGTCCTGGTATTTTACTTCAATGTGACGCATACTGCCATCCTTTCTATCGAAGGCGTTTTTAAAGGATACACAAAAAAGCGAACCTAGCGGTTAGGGCCACCGGCCAGGGCGGGTTTGACCCCGCCAAAAAGCCGAATCGATTTCCACCTCAGGGATAAACCTGGCAAACCGTTTTTTCCGATCGCCCCCCCAGGCCAAGGAATCATCGCTTTCCTTCGTTCCTATCGATTCCTGCATCGGCGTGGTGCTTGATCACTTTGGCCTGGGTCATGAAGATCACCCCTTCGGCGATGTTGGTGGCGTGGTCCGCAATCCGCTCCAGATGGCGGCTAACGATGATCAGGTTGACCGCCCGGGTGATGGTCCTGGGGTCCCCCATCATGTAGGTCAGCAGTTCCCGGAATACCTGGTTGTTCAACCCGTCCACCTTGTCGTCCCTCTCGCAGACCGAACGGGCGAGGGCGGCGTCCCCGGTCACGAAGGCGTTCAGCACGTCCCGAAGCATGTTCTGGGTGATTTCCGCCATTTCCGGGATGTCGATGTAGGGTTTGAGCTGGGGTTCCTGGTTCAAGGAAATGGCCCGCTCCGCGATGTTGACCGCCAGGTCCCCGATCCTCTCCAGTTCGATGTTGATCCGCATGGCCGACGTGATGAAGCGCAGGTCCGTGGCCATGGGCTGATGGAGCGCCAAGAGCTTCAAACAACGGTCGTCGATGGAGAGTTCCAATTCGTTGATCTGCACGTCTTCGCGGATGGTCTTCTCGGCCAGGGGGGTGTCCCGTTTGACCAACGCCTCGATGGCATTGCTGATGGCCCGCTCGGCCAGTCCGGCCATGCGTAAGAGTTCCGCCTTCAATTCGTTCAGTTCCTGCTGAAAATGGGTTTCCATGGGTCTTCCTTGGATTGCGCGGCCGATGTTCCCCGGGCTCGTTCTGTTTCCCGTCCGAGAAAGGTCCGAAGCACCCTCCAAGCCCTCCTCCGACAAGCATCAAAAGAAGCAATGCCCGGGATCACCCAAAACGGCCGGTTACGTAGTCTTCGGTCCGCTTTTTACCCGGATTGGTAAAGATCTTGTCGGTGCGGTCGATTTCGATGAGGTCTCCCAGGTAAAAAAAGGCGGTGTAATCGGAAACCCGGGCGGCCTGTTGCATGTTGTGAGTCACGATGACGATGGTGTACTGCTTTTTTAGCTGCTGGATCAGTTCTTCGATTTTTTGCGTGGCAATGGGATCCAGGGCCGAAGCCGGCTCATCCATCAGGATGACCTCGGGTTGGACGGCGATGGCCCGAGCGATGCAGAGCCGCTGTTGCTGCCCCCCGGAAAGGGCCAAGGCCGAATCCTGCAGGCGGTCCGAAACCTCATCCCAGATGGCCGCATCCTTCAAACTTTTTTCGACCCGGTCGGCGATCTCCCGTTCACTGTACCCGCCGGCGACCCTAAGGCCGTAGGCCACATTCTCAAAAATGGTCTTGGGAAAGGGGTTGGATTTCTGGAAGACCATTCCCACCCGTTTTCGTACCTGCACGGGGTCGACCGCTTCATCATAGATATTCTGATCGTCCAGAAAAATCTTCCCCTCCACCCGGATCCCCTCGATGGTGTCGTTCATTCGATTCAGGCAGCGCAGAAAAGTGGTCTTCCCGCATCCGGAAGGCCCGATGAGCGCGGTAACCCTGTTTTCGGGAATATCCATCTCGATTTTTTTCAATGCCAGGGTACTGCCGTAATAAAAGTTCAAACCCCGGGTGGCCATCTTTATATGGAGGTTGTCATAAATGCTGTTGGCCATAGGTCATCCTTTCATACTCTGCCGGTACCGGTAGCGGATCCAAATGGCGGTTGTGCTCAGGAGCAGGATCAACATAAGCAGCACCAGGGCAGTTCCATAAGCGATGGGCCGGACCTTGGCGATATCATGATGCTGGGTCGCCATAATATATAGGTGATAAGGCAGGGCCATGAACTGGTCAAAGAGAGACTTGGGAAGGTGGGGGAGAAAGAAAGCCGCACCGGTGAAAAGAATGGGCGCCGTTTCTCCCGCCGCCCGGGCCAGCCCAAGGATGACCCCGGTCAACATTCCGGGAACCGCATAGGGGAGCACGTTGGTCCGGATGGCGTACCACTTGGTTGCCCCCAGGGCCAGGGCGCCATCGCGGTAGGCTTTGGGAACGGTCTTCAGCGCCTCCTCGCTCGCGGTAATGGTCCAGGGAAGGGTCAGGAGGCCGAGGGTTAATCCCGCGGAAAGAACGCAGGTCCCGAATTGCATCATCTGAACAAAAAGGACAACTCCGAAAAGCCCGTAAACGATCGAGGGAACCCCGGATAGATTGCGGATGGCCAGGCGAATCAGACGGGTCGTGCGCCCGGCCCGGGCATACTCGTTCAAGTAAACCGCCGCGAACATACCCAAGGGGACGGCAAAGAGGACGGTGATGATGCTGACCAGAAAGGTGCCCAGAATGGCCGGGAAAATTCCCCCCTCGGTCATTCCCTGGCTTGGAGGTTGAGTCAAGAATTCCCAGGATAAAACCCCGGCTCCCTTGCTGACGATATCGAAAACGATAATGCCCAAAAAACCCACCACGAGGGCGGCGGAAAGGGTCAGAAGAAAAAAACCGATCCGTTCCGACCATTTCTTCTTCACCGCTCCACCTCCTGGTACTTCTGGAGGAAGAGGTCCGAGATCAGGTTGACCACGAAGGTCATCACGAATAGAACCAATCCGATCACAAAGAGGGCAAAGTAATGGGTCGTATTGTAAGGGACCTCCCCCAGCTCGATGGCGATGGTGGCGGTCATAGTCTGAATGGCATCCAGGAAATTGAAGGTTAAAGCAGGGGCGTTGCCCGTGGCCATGAGGACGGTCATCGTTTCGCCGATGGCCCGCCCCATCCCCAGCATGACCGAGGCGATGATGCCCGATAAGGCCGAAGGAACCGATACCCTGGACAGGGTTTGCCAGCGGGTGGCGCCCAGCGCCAAAGAGGCCTCTTTGTAGGAACGGGGCACCGCCTTGAGGGCGTCTTCCGATAGGCTCACGATCGTAGGCAAGGCCATGATTGCCAGGAGGATGGACCCGTTCAAGGCGTTCAGCCCATGGCTGACTCCGAAGATTTTTGAAATCAGGGGATTGACCAGGACGATTCCCAGAAAACCCACTACCACCGAAGGGATTGCCGCCAGGATTTCTATGGTGGGTTTCAGGATTTCCCTTACCCGGGGCTGGGCCATCTCCGAAAGGTAAGCGGCGGTGGCCACTCCCAAAGGAACGGCGATCACCAAGGCCCCGAAGGTGACCATCAGCGTGCTGACGATCTGGGAGAGGATCCCATAGCGAATCTTGTCGATGGAGGTGGGGTTCCAGGTCGCCCCGCCGAAAAACTCCCAAAAGCCCAAATCGCGAAAGGCGGGATAGGCCTGGAAGAAAAGGAGGGTAAAAATCCCCCCCAGGATCAGAATGGCCAGAACCCCGTTCAGGAAGAAGAACTTCTCGATTGCGACTTCTTTCAGCTTCTTGGACCGGACAAGCTGGAGTTCCTTCCTGCCATCAAGCCCGGAAATTGTTTTTTCCAAAGTGGCCCCTGTTTCCAAAGATTTTTTCCCATTATATAAGAAGTGATTTAAGAAAAAAACAAGGGAAAGTTTTCCCTTTGGCGAGCGGGAAAACCCTCCCTTGAACCGGTCCGGAAGGGGCTTAGATCACTCCTTGTTTCTTGTTGAACTCCATCCACTTGTCCTGGACGGGGAAGAATCCCATTTCGCGGACGATCTGTTGGCCTTCCGGGCTGAGTTCAAACTTGATAAATTCAGCCAGTTTGCCGCTGGGCTTTCCGTTGACGAACTGGTAGAGGGGTCGGCTGATGGGATATTTTCCGGACATCACATTTTCCATTTTGTCCGGGGTGACGGCTTCGGATTGGGCATCTTTGGCCACGGCCACAAGCTGAAGCCCCGGCTTCACGTTGCCCTTCACGTCCACCACATAGCCTACCGCCACGTACCCGATCCCGGCTTTATCCCGCTGGACGGCTTCCACGATCTGGGCGTTGCCGTTCATGGCCTTTTTGTTCCGCGAATAATCCGCCTTGACCACGAATTCACGGAAAAACACGTAAGTACCGGAGTTGCTCTGGCGACCATACAGGGAAACGGCCATATCCGGCCCTCCCACTTCCTTCCAGTTGGCAATGTCCCCCTTGAAAATCTTGCCCACCTGCTCCATGGTCAGCTTCTTGACCGGGTTATCGGGATGAACGATGACCGAAATCCCGTCGGTGGCAAAAGCGACGCCGATTGGGTTCACGCCCGCCTGCTTCGCCGCTTCGATCTCCTTGCCGCTCATGTCCCGGGAGGAATTGGCGATATCGGTCTTCTTGTTGATCAAAGCGGCGATTCCGGTTCCCGACCCGCCGCCGGTCACCGCAATATTGACCCCGGGGTTTTTCTTCATGAACACTTCCGCCAGCCGTTGGACCAGGTTGACCTCCGAATCCGATCCCTTGACCTGGATCATGTCTGAGGCCGCAAAGGACGAGGCCATCCCGAAAAAGATGCCCGCCGTCAAACCAAGCACAAGAACAAACATGGATTTTCCTTTTTTCATCGACTACCTCCTTTTTTAATTTTTAAAATTCTAACGCTCGGGTGTTACCGCTCTGTTAATCCATTGTAAAGGAATTGTAAATTTAAACGACCCTTTCTATCTTGCTTACGCCCAATGAGTTTTCCTTGCAAGGCAGGATAAGGGTAAAAAGACTTCCCTTTCCGGGCTCGCTATGAACCCGCACGGCCCCCCCGTGAAGGTCCGCCACCTCTTTGACCAGGGATAGCCCCAGCCCCATTCCCGGCTCGTCCCCCGTATTCCTGCCGCGCTGAAAGGGTTTGAAGATCTGGTGGATTTCCTCGGGGAAAATGCCCCTGCCATTGTCCCTCACCCAGATTTCCAACTCCTCCTTTTGCGCGCTCAGGCACCCGCCCATCTCCACCCGTCCCCCCTCCGGGGTGTACTTTAGGGAATTGCCCAGCAGGTTTTCCAGCGCTCGCTCCAGCCAACGTTCATCCCCCCGAATCGGCGGGGACGGGGGAAGCGGATGAAATTTCATCTCAATCTTTTTTTGCCGGGCCAAGGCCTCAAAGGTGGTCTTCAGCCTCCCCGCCAGGACGGAAAGGTTGACCTCCTGCATGAGAATTTTCCCCTCGGAAAAGGCGCGGGCGGAAAACAGAAGGATTTCTTCCAGCCTGCGGCTGAGTCGCTGACTATTCTCATAGATGCCCCGAAGCATTTCCAGGGCTTCCTCTGTATCCCTCGGTCTCATCAGGAGTTTGGCCGAAGCGCCCATGGAAAGGAGGGGGGTCTTGAGATCGTGAATGATTTTGCATACCCGTTCTTCCTGTTCGCGGGTCTGATTCTGAAGAAGGATCAATTCCGCTTTCAAGGAAGAAACCGCCTGCCGGCGATTCAGGATGTTTTCCACTCGCAACATCAGTTCCGCAATAGAAAAGGGCTTGGTGATGTAGTCTTCCGCTCCCATTTCCAGACCCCGCACCCGGTCTGCCTCCTGGGCCCGGGCGCTTAAAATAAGGATAGGCGTTTCCCGGGTTTGCGGGTCCTCGCTTGTGCGGATGAAATGACACACCTCCCATCCATCCATTCGGGGCATCATCAGGTCCAAAATCAGAAGGTCGAACTTCTCCGCCCGTACCCGGTCCTTGGCTTCCAGGCCGTCGTGGGCACGGGCTATTTCGTACCCCCTCCGGCCCAAAGCGAAAGCCAGCATCTCCATTAAGTCTATTTCATCATCGGCGATCAGGATTTTAGAAGACCTGGATGTATTTTCCCCCGCCATCCGGCTCCCCCTGTTTTTTCGCACTTCTTCTTGAAGGTAAAGCCGGGCGCCGGGCCGAGCGGTCCTGGCCCGGCGGGAATAGGAGAAGAGGACACCGCGTGAAATCTCCGGAGAAGCAATCCGTCTCCATATCCTCGAGGTTCAACACCATTCCCCTCCTCCCCACCGCTCGGCATAGGGCGATTCGGCCTCTTTCCAGGTAAGGGCAGCTCATCGGGACCCCCTTCGGATCTTTAGCTGAATTTTAGGCCGTCGGGATTAACAGACAATCAAAATCGGGTTAAATCTATGTAAATTCAGGCAAGTGACGGAAAGGCTTTTTTTCAGGAGAACGCCTCCCACAGGGGAGAAATTTTTGGGGGAAGCGCCGCAAAGGATGGGTCGGGTGAGAGGTCAGATGGGAAGAAAAAAAGTGAAACGGGAGCCCTTGCCCGGTTTGCTTTCCACACGAACCTGTCCGCCATGGGCCTCGACGATATGCTTCACGATGGAAAGGCCAAGGCCGGTGCCCCCGAGATCGCGGGATCGTCCTTTGTCCACTCGGTAGAAACGCTCGAAAATTCGAGGCAAATCCTCGGGCGGAATCCCGATTCCATTGTCGGTGACCGAGATTTCCACGCCCCCGGTGGCGGGCTTGGCCTCCACGGTGATCGAGCCTCCTTCCGGCGTGTAGGAGATTGCGTTCCTTAAGAGATTGACCATCACCTGATGGAGTTTTTGACCATCCCCCTGAAGCGCGGAAAACCCTTCCAGGGGTCCGATCTGGAGGTTCTGTTGTTTCCCCTCCGCCAAGGGCCGCAGGGTCTCTACGGCGGTCCGGATAAGATCCCGAAGATCAACGGTTTCTCGCTGCAGAACCCGGTCCGCCGACTCCATTTCCGACAGAAGCAGGAGGTCGGAGACGATCCGATCCATGCGGTCGGCATGGCGTTGGATCACCCCGAGGAATTTTTCCGCTTGGGCAGGTTCCTGCAATCCCCCGTCGCGCAGCGCCTCCACGTATCCCTTGATCGCCGTAAGAGGGGTGCGGAGCTCATGGGATACGTTGGCCACAAAGTCCTGGCGCACGCGCTCCAGTCTTTTTAAATCGGTCACGTCGTGAAAAACCACGATGACCCCCTCGGCTCCGTTTTGCGCATATTGGACCAGCGAGCTTTGCACCTGGAAAATCCTGCCCGGTTGGCCCAGAGGGGAGAGACTCCGGCGATATCCCTTCTTTTCCGCCAGGGTGGCCTGGATCAGGTCGTTCAGCTCCGGCTCCCGCAGGACCTCTAGATAGTGCTTACCGAGGTCCGAAGAAGCGGTTTGGGGAAGAATCAGTCCCATGGACCGGTTCAGATTCTTGATTCGTCCGTTCAGGTCCAGAATGAGCACCCCTTCCACCATTCCCCCGAGAAGGGCCTCGGTCTCAGCCAGGTTTTTGGCCAGCCCTTCGACCTTTTCTCCCACGGTCTGGGCCATCCGGTTAAGCTCCATCCCCAGCCGTCCCAGCTCGTCCCTCCGGCGGCCCAAACGCACCCGCAAGTTGAAGAGCCCCTCGGCGAATTTTTGCACGACGCCGATGACCTCCTCCAGCGGCTGAGTCAGTATTTTTCCAATGACGATACATCCCGCCCCCAGGAAGGCCAGAAGAATAATCAGAAAGAGAAACCCGGGAAAGGAATCGCTTGCCCCCCTGCCTTCCCAGACCGCCCACTGGCTGATCGCCATCAGCACCGCAAAAAAGAAGGAAATCTTCCACAAGAGGGGGCTTCTCCAGTTCATGACTTGACCGGCTCCTCATGAAGTTTGTACCCAAGCCCTTTGATGGCCACGAGAGATTTATTCAAAACCTGAAATTTTTGCCTTAAATGGGCCACGTGCACGTCCACCGTCCGGGTGGTCCCGAAATAATCGTATCCCCAGATTTCATTCAAGAGGACATCCCGGGACAGAACCCTTCCCTTGTTGCCCAGGAAAAACTCCAGCAGTTTGAACTCCTTCGAAGTCAGGGAATGGGATTTCCCCTTGTAGGTCACTTCGTGTTTGGAGGGGTCCAGGGCGATCCCTCCATATTCATGCCTGACCTCTTTGAGTTTGGGCTTTTCCATCCGACGGAAGAGCGCCTTGACCCGGGCCAACACCTCCCGGGGGCTGAAGGGCTTGGTAATGTAGTCGTCGGCCCCCATTTCCAACCCCACGATGCGATCCGACTCCTCCGCCTTGGCGGTGATCATGATGATGGGAATGTCGGCGGTCTGCGGGCGGGAACGGAGGTTCCGGCATATTTCCAGTCCGTCCGTCTGGGGCAGCATCAGGTCCAGCAGGATCAGGTCATACCGCTCTTGGGTGGCTTTGCGCTGCCCCGTCTCCCCATCCTTGGCAATGTGGACATCGTATCCGTCCCGTTTTAAATAAAGCTGCAAAAGATCCTGGATGTCCTTTTCGTCTTCGATGACCAGAATTTTCTTGGGCATGACATTATCCTATCACAGGCCGGGACCGGGTAGCAAATTGGGCCCGGATTCTTCGGGGGGTGGGGTCAGGCACGCTGGGACCACCATTTCGGGTAAGCACGCCGGGCTCGGAGGGAACTCAGAAGGACCAGAAAGGAGAGGCACCCCTGAATAAGCCAAAAGGGGAGTCTGGAGGAAAAAGAAAAACCCGCAAAGGCGAAGCCGAAAATTTCCGCTGCCACCCAGGCGATCAGCACCGGACAGAGAACCACCCCAAGGAAACCCTTTCGTTGCTCCGGTTTCCGGCCACCCCGGATCAGGAGCCAAGACCCGCCCAGAGCGAAAAAGCCGGTCGCGAAGAAAAAAACGGCAAAATCCTTTTTCCCGGAGAACCCAAAAAGGCCGGACTGGATCATCTGCAGGGATGCCATAAAGCTCAAGATGGTCCCCGCCCAATAGCTGGCCCGAAGCCAAAATATCCTGCGATCCATTTCGTTTCTTGTTTTGGTTTTTTTTGCCCTGAAATCTATCTTCGCACCATTATGAAAAAATAAAGACGATGTAAAGGATTTGTAAAATTGCCGAATCCCCATCTGCCGGATTCCGCTCCCGGAATGGCCGGGAGGGACAGACCTCTCCCCTCATCGATTCATCCGCTTGAAGATAAATTTACAAAACATTGATCCCCTCTTAACATGGGTCTCTTATCCTGGAAGCAAAATCATTCCCGGCAAAAGGAGGAAAAAAATCCATGGACGCCGTGAATCCTGATCTTTTCCCGCGGGCCGAACCCCTGCCCACTGGGGTCCGGCCCTCCTTTTCTCCGGAACTTATCCGCATGGCCTTGGGGATTGGCGGCGCCTCCCCGCACAGGCTTGCCGAGTGCCTCCCTTTTTCCGCCAACGATGCCACGGCAGGAACCGAAAATGAGCTTCAAGCCGTCGTCCTGGGAGACAAAAAGGATGTGGACCTTCCCATCATGATCGAGAAGTCCAATTATTACCGGAATATTCTCAAGCGGGTGGAGGCCGGGGAAACCCCCCGAAAGGTCGTCGCCGACCTGGAAAAGTACTTGAATCAGGCGGGGGAAAAGACCTGGGAAAATAGCTGGGTGAGGTTTCCTCTCCATTTTTTGAGCCCCTTCGCTCACCGGGTGCTGGAGCACGACTTCCTGCAGGATAAAGCCAACCCCGCGGGCCCCCGTCGCGAAGACCTTCATAAATTTCTCTTTTCCCGCAATGGGGAAGAGTTCCTCCGAATTCCGGTCAGCTATCTCCTTAAGCTGGCCCTGGCCGATGCGGTCGGCTCGGAAGAGCATTGCCATCCCTTGCTGGAAGAAACGGCCGGCCGGCTCCTCGGACATTTTCTCAGCGATAACACCTCCCCCGAGACCTTTTCCTTCCACCCGGTGGTTTTGCGCCCGGGTTTTCAGATGGGCAAAGCCGCGGCGCGGGAGACGGCCCTTCGGTTCTTGTTCACCCAATTCCTGATCCTTTACGCCAATCAACATTTCCACTTGGCCGCCAGCGGGCAAAGAGCCATGGTCTATTTCGCCCCCCACCCGCCCATCCGCCAACAACAGTTGAACGAGATCATTTCCGATTCCTTCTACCGCGAGCTCTTCATGAGTCCCTGCCTTTCCGGATGGGACCAGGGAGAAAAAAAACATCAATACATGAACCTCTGTCACCGGGTCCTGTCCCGAAGCCAGCTGAACGCCATCTCCAAACTGAAGGAGGCGGGCATCATCGTCAACGATCTCGTCACCCTGCCCAAGCTCTCGAACACCAGTTTGGCCAACAACGGGACCCACGTGAGCCTGGGCAGCCGAACGTTAACCCGCCTGTTACGCGACGGGGTTCCGGGTTTCGGGCCGGCCGAGGAAAAGAACGTGGGGGACCTGGTCATCAAGATTTTCGAGCATTTCCTTCCCCTCTTCGTGGGCTCTTACAGTGCCGCTCCCTATCGCCTCGATTTCTGGGATTTCCACCCGGAAAAGGCCTTGGGCTTCCTCGCCCATGAGCTCGACTATACCCATCTGCGGATGATCTGGCGCCGCTGGCGGAAGAAGGCCCAAATGAAGGTCTTCGGGAATCCTCTAACTCCCTTCGGCCCCCGGTGGATCGATCGGCCGCTGAGCTGGCTCTTCCAGCTTCGGGGAGATTTTGTCCCGGACTTCCGGTTGATCGACTATCCGGTGGCTCTTCTCAGCACCGATCAGAGCCCGGCCTTGGACGGGACCCTGGGAAATCATCAGCGGCTGAAGGAAGACCTCTATGCCCTCGGGGTCTTCGACCCCCGCAT
Organism: Syntrophaceae bacterium; assembly: GCA_013388675.1. GTDB lineage: Bacteria > Desulfobacterota > SM23-61 > SM23-61 > SM23-61 > SM23-61. The sequence continues at coordinate 15,908 of JACAEW010000137.1, forward strand.
GTCCCTTTACCTACTCTATCGCAACCGGCTCTTCGCCCAATCCGGGTTTTCCGGTTTTGAAGGCCGCCACTACAGCCTTTTTTACCGGCTCCTGGATGACCTGGGGGAGGCCACCAGCCTGCAGGCTCTGATCACCGCGCTTGCATTCCAGTATATTTTAAAGGGGGAGGTCTCCCATGCCGATATCCCCGATGACCCCACTGTGGAGAGCGAGCGGCGCCAGGTCTTCTTCGGCGCCGCCATCGGCATTCCCACTTTTTATATACGCCGCAACACGGACAACCGGTTCCTAAAAAGAATCCTCCAAAAGATGGAACGGACCCGATTCAGCAGGCGTTACTCCGGATACATCCGCGGTCATCAAAAGGAGTACGGGAAAGCGCTGATGCGCATCTTGGAGGAGGACGGGGCGGAACTCATCGAGGCAATGGGCCTAAATCAAACCTTAAAGGACCTGGCAAGGCGCCTCGAAGAGCCCCGGGAGTGCTCTGCCCTGGGCCGATTGACTAGGGAGATCCTGGAACAGGCGGGGGTTTCCTCGCCTCTCAAGGTCTCTGGCGAGGATTTCAACCGGGCGGCGGAGCAGTATTATCGGGAAGACCTCCGCAGGGCCCATATGGAAGAGGCCTTGGGCGTTCTGCAGGAAGAGTTCCGAAAGCTCGACTCCCATATTCTTTGCGAGGATTGCCTCTACCAAGGCGCTCACAAGTCTCTTCTTGGCGGCCGGAGTGCGGCTGAATACCTGATCCGGGTTAAAAAAGACCTTCTTGAGGGAAACCTCCCCGTGGATAGGGTCCGCAAGTTGATCCTTCTCACCCTGCTGACGATTCACGGCAATAAAAAACAGTTCGAGCTGGATCAAATGGAAGACCCCGCCGCCCTTCATCCCGCCTTCCCGGCCCCTCTTGCAGAGGCCTGCGGGTAGGGAATCCGGTGAGGCATTATTCCTTATCTCAAATCTTCCTGGCTCTCAACAAGCTTCTGAAAAAGCACCGCGGCTGGATGCTCTTGTTTCTGCTGTTTTGTGCTTCCGGGGAGGCTTGGGGGAATCAAGGGGAAACGCAGGTTCGGTGGGTGGATTCCTTTTCGGCCGGGACACGCCCGGGGAAGGAAGGGGTCCCCCCCGGCTGGGCGCTGGAAGGAACCCCCGGACCCCATTCCAAAATTCTTCTCCGTCCGGAAGAAGGGGGGTATCTGGCCCTGGTGAGCATGTCCGATTCTTTCGGTCTCAGGAAAGAAATGGCCTTTGACCTCGCTGATTCCCCTCAGCTTTCCTGGCGCTGGCGGGTTCCCCGGCATCCCGAAGGAGGAGACATCCGCCAGAAATCCAAGGACGACCAGGCGGGACAAATTTACGTCATTTTCGGCAGGTTCCCTCTTCTTTTGAATTACCGGGCCATGGGCTACATCTGGGACCCGGCCGCCCCCGTGGGGTTTTCCGGTATCAGCCGGACCTATTCCCGGATGAGATACATGGTTATCCGCAGCGGGGCCGTCGGAGGAAACGGATGGATCGAAGAGACCCGGGAGTTGAAAACCGATTATGAGAAGCTCTTTCAGGAGGCCCCCCCACCGGTGGCAGGGGTGATGCTCTTTCTCAACACCAATTTGACCGGAAGCTTGGCCGAATGTCACTACAAGAATATTTTTTTCTCTAAACCTTCCCGGAGGGTTACCCCTGCGGGGACGATGATGTCTCATTGAAAGCGAAGGGAAAATGGATACCAACATTTCCGGCACCCCCCATCGAAAAAAAATCGCCCTGGTGGCCCACGACAACAAGAAACGGGACCTCTTGGAGTGGGCCCGGTTCAATAGGGAGCTCCTTTCCCGGCACACGCTTTTAGCTACGGGAACCACCGGAACCTTGCTGCAGAACGAGCTTGACCTCCCCGTCCACCGTTTGAAAAGCGGCCCCCTCGGGGGCGACCAACAGATCGGGGCCAAGATCTGCGAAGGGGAGGTCGATTTTTTAATCTTTTTTTGGGATCCCCTTCAACCCCATCCCCATGACACCGACGTGAAGGCCCTGTTGCGCATCGCCGTGGTCTGGAACATTCCCGTAGCCTGCAACCGGGCTTCCGCCGACTTCATGATATCTTCCCCCCTCATGTCCGAACCCTACCAGCGCCAGCTACCGGATTATCTGGAGCTGGTGGAAAGAAAGGTGCCCCCCTGAGGAAAGGGGAAAAGGAGGTTCCATCTTTCCATCAATTTCCGGCGCAGGGGAATCCGAGTTCTTTCCATCGGAAGTAAACGCTCCTGGCCTCCGGAGAGCAGACGGAAGAACGAATGCACGGCAAACCCCGCCACCCGCCCTCGCTGCTCCCCATGGACGCCAAGGGCGATTTCAAGAAAGGCTCCCAGCCGGATGGGCCAGGGAAGAAGAGGAAGGGGGGGGCCGTTCACATTCCCCAGGCTGTAGAAACAAGGGGTTTTTCCCAGCCACTCCAGGGGCTGGAGCACATGAGGATGATGCCCGGCGAGAATATCAAATCCCCTTTGCGCCAGCAATCGGGCCAGCCCCTTTTCCTCGGGCCGCGGAAAATGGTGAAATTCGACCCCCCAGTGAGGGATTCCCACCAGTAAATCGAGCCTTCCATTCATTTTGATTTCTCGCCAATCCGAATCGATTATATCCCGGCCCCGCAGGACCGCCGGAAAATCATCGAAGGTTCGCCGGTTTTGCCAGTGCGTCCAGGCAGCGATTCCCATTCGAAGGCCGTTCCTCTCCAGGGAAAGAAAAAAGGGGGGTGCTCCCCCCCTCTGCCCTACCGTTGCCACTCCCATCCTGCCCAGACAATCCAGCGTGGACCTCAGGCCTTCCAAGCCCCGGTCCCCTATGTGGTTGTTGGCCACCGACAAGACGCAACGGGAAGGCAAAACCCCCAATTCTTTCAGGCAACCCCGGAGAAAATCTTCCTCCATCGCGAATGAAATCCACGGGAAGCCTCGCTCTGTTTTTTTCCCTCCCATAACCGGTCCCTCGCAGTTGGCGATAAAAAGGTCCGCGCCGGCCAGGGTTTCCCGCAGCCGGGGGTCCATCCGGAAGACCGTGCCGGTTCGGGAGGTCATGATATCTCCTCCGAAGATCAGTCGAAAGACCCCGCGGTCTTGCCCGTTTCGGGGGGGTGGTAAGGGAGGTTCCAAAGCCAAAGGAATCGGCATGTCCGTCGAAGGCCGAAAATAGGCCAGCCAGGACATGAGGTTGTATTTCCAGGAAAAGCGACGGCCCATGATTCTACTCAATCAGACTCGATTTGGCACTCTTTGGGGCCCTATTCTATCTCCTTCGGAAAGCGTCCAGGTTATGGGCAGGTAAATTCTCGGGGAAGGATTCCTGAAGGGATGGAGATTTTTTGGATAATTTACCTTTCCATAACCGGGATTTAATCCTCCAGCGGCATTATGATAATGAAAATCAATGAACTCCACGCCTCACCAGTACATCGAACGCGAATCCGGTCAACCCCGGACCGAGACCCTTTATGCCGACGGGATTGTCCGCTTTCTCTATTGCCGGCATCGGGAAGAGACCCCTTTTCTCCTCCGTGCTTTTACCTCCCGCTGGGCGTCTTCTCTGCTGGGTTTTTTGAATTTTGACCTCCCCCTGGTCCCGCGGATTGCCGGCTTGGACAAGTTCCTGAAAAGGATGAACATCGATATTTCGGACTGCCTGGATTCCGCCGAGTCCCTGGATACCTTCCGCAAGATCTTCGAACGGAAGATCAGGTACTGGGAAACCCGCCCCCTGCCCGCGGAAGAGAACCTGATTACGTCCCCCTCCGATTCCAAGGTCCTCCTGGGTTCTTTCCGGGAGTCCTCCGCTCTCTTCATCAAGAAAAAATTCTTCTCCTTCGAGGAACTCCTGGGAGAAGACAAACCGGCCTGGCTTCAGGCCTTCCGGGAGGGCGAATATGCCCTTTTCCGGCTCACTCCGGAAAAGTACCACTACAACCATACGCCAGTGGCGGGGAGGGTGGTGGATTTTTACGAGATTCCCGGGGTCTATCATTCCTGCAATCCGGGCGCTATTCTCTGCGTCCCCCACCCCTATTCCAAAAACCGCCGTGCAGTAACCATCTTCCAGACCGACACGGAAGGGGGAACCGGTGCGGGCCTGGTGGCGATGGTGGAAGTGGCTGCCCTCATGATCGGGGACATCGTTCAGCGATACAGCGATGAACGGTACGATGACCCGCTCCCCCTTTCCCGGGGAATGTTCGTCCGCCGCGGGCAGCCCAAGAGCCTTTTCCGCCCGGGAAGCTCCTCGGTGGTCCTGATCTTCCAGCCGGGAAGAGTGGTCTTTTCCCCCGACCTGATCCGTAACCAGCATAGCCGTTTGGCCCAAAACCGTTTCTCCGAAAAGGGGAATATCCCCCTGGTGGAGACCGAGGTTAAAGTGAGGTCCCCCATCGCCAGGGCGGTGCCTAAACCATACACTGAAAAAGGAGATTGCCCGAATGAATGACGCCGTTTTTATCCTCAGCCTGGGGGGAATTCTTTTCTTCTTATTCCGCTGGGGGTTCAGATCCCTGCCCGCGGAAAACTGGCAGATCCTTGCTTCCCTTCCCCGGGAGAAAAAGGAAGACGGGGCTTGGAAAGGGCTAAATCTGACGTACTACGGGTTTTTCAATGCCACCGCCCTGGGCCTCGCCGTGGCGGTCTGGATTACCCTCTTGGGGTCCCTGGGGTTCCCCCTCCTGAAGATCGCGGTGATCGGCATCCCCCTGGTCCTCCTGGGATTTTCTGCCTCCCGGCTGATTGCCCGTTGGGTGGAGAAAAAGCGCTTCACCGCCACCATTGGAGGGGCCTCTTTCGCGATCATCCTGCTATCCCCGGCAGTCTTGGCTCTGGAAGAGAGCATCCTCCCGAATCCTCCCGCCCATCCGCTTGCCGTCCTGGCAGCGATCTCCGTTGCATATGCCCTGGGGGAAGGGGTGGGAAGGCTGGCCTGTATCAGTTTCGGATGCTGTTACGGAAAACCGCTTTCCGAAAGCCATCCCTTGGTGCAAAAGGTATTTTCCCGATGGAATTTCATCTTCTGGGGGAAGACCAAAAAAATCGCTTACGCCCACGGCCTGGACGGACAGCAGGTCATTCCCATCCAGGGGGTTACCGCCTTACTCTATTCCGGGGTCAGTCTCCTGGGAATTTTCCTATTCCTGAAGGGATGGTTCCCCGCCGCTTTTCTGCTTTGCCTTTTGGTCACCCAAACCTGGCGGGTCTTTTCCGAATTCTTCCGCGCCGACTACCGCGGTGGAGGTTCGATTTCCGCCTACCAGGTGATGGGCTTTATCTCCATCCTCTACGGGGTCTTGTTGGCCTCGATCCTCCATTTCCCCGAGGTCCCGTCCATCGATCTTCGGGCCGGGTTGCTGTCCCTCTTCTCCCCCGGGATGATCCTTTTTCTCCAGGCCCTCTGGGCGGCGGCCTTCCTCTTCACGGGAAGAAGCATGGTGACCGCCTCGACCATTTCTTTCCATGTGGTCAAAGAGAGAGTGTAGCCCATTAAACCGCCAAGGGACGGCCTTAGACCCCGGGGAAAAGAGAAAGCCAACCTTCTTCCCAAAGTCGAAGGCCCATCCTGCAGCCCTGTGGAGGTTCCCCTTGAGAAAGACCTTCGTTCTGGACACCAATGTGCTCATTCATGACCCCGAGAGTCTTTTCAAATTCGAGGACAATCAAATCGTTATTCCCCTGGAAGTAATAGAAGAACTGGATAAAATCAAGAAAGGGCCGGGGGAGATCGCCTGTTCCGCCCGGGATGCGCTGAAGCGGATCGATGCTTTGCGGGCTGGAGGAAGTCTGGCCCAAGGAGCGCCCCTGGGAAACGGGGGCTGGCTCCGGATCGCGTCGATTCCCCAAGAAGATGACTCCGTCACCGTGGATAACCGGATCATCCGGACCGCCCTTGCTTTGCACAAAATAAGTCAGGACCCCCCGGAAAGGCCGGCCTCGATATCTGCGCCCCCTGAGCTCGTTTACCCGGAGCGCGTCGGACCGGTCACTCTGGTTTCCAAGGACCTGGCGGTCAGGATCAAGGCCGAATCCCTGGGGCTGCAGGTCGAGGACTACAAGAACGACAAAACCTCTCTCTTCCAGAAATACGGCCGCGTTCTTGGCTCTTTGGATTCCACCAACGGAATCCACTCGGTCCGGTACGCCCAGGGGGGGGAGGACCTTTTCCGGATTCAGGGTCGGGACCTTCAAACCAAGATCAAGAATCGGAGACATCTGGAGGGGATCCTGCCCAAAAATGCGGAGCAAGCCTGCGCTCAGGATGCTCTCTTGAACCCCGAGGTGGAAGTGGTCGCGTTGACCGGCGATGCGGGAACGGGGAAGACTCTCCTGGCCCTTGCCGCGGGGGTTCATCAGGTAATCCGCAAAGGCCGCCTTTACGAGCAGGTTCTGGTGACGCGGCCTACCGTTCCTTTGGGAAAGGACCTCGGCTACCTGCCGGGAGACCTTCAAGAAAAGCTGTCTCCCTGGATGCAGCCGATCTTCGACAATTTGGAGGTCATTCTCAATACCCCCAAGGATCAGGTCAAAGACCAGACCGTTCTTTCCCGTTATCGGAGTTATCAGTACCTGATCGATGCCGGACTGCTCCAAGTGGAGGCCCTTACCTACATCCGGGGCAGGAGCCTGCCCCGCCGGTATTTCATCGTGGATGAAGCCCAAAACCTTAGACCCCTGGATGTGAAGACGCTCCTGACTCGATGCGGTGAGGGGACCAAGATCGTCTTTACGGGGGATTTGAACCAGATCGATACTCCTTATCTGGATGCCGCCAGCAACGGGCTGGCCTATCTGATCAGTCATTTTTTGAATGAGGAAAATTTCTGCTATCTCCACCTAAAGGATGGGGTCCGTTCCCGTCTGGCGGAACAAGGAGCCCTTCTCTTGTGACGAAGGGAAGGGGCGAGGTTCGGTTATTCATGAACCGCCGAAGAATTGCGGGCGCGATGGAAAACCGGGAGATTCTGATTGAAGTGAACGGCAGAAGATACCGCTGGCCCTCCAGGCCGGTGGTGGCGGTATGCATCGACGGATGCTCACCGGATTACCTGGAGAACGCCCTTGCAGCCGGGATCATGCCCAACCTCGCCGCTTTTAAAAAAGAGGGCTTCTTCTCCTGGGCCGACGGGGTCATCCCCAGTTTCACCAACCCAAACAACCTTTCCATCGTCACAGGCGTCCCCCCTTCGGGGCATGGCATCTCCGGCAATTATTATCTCGACTCCCAAACCGGCGCCGAGATCATGATGAACGATCCCCGCCTATTGCGCTGCGAGACCATTCCCGCCAAATTCGCGGGCGCCGGCGCCCGGGTGGCCGTGGTTACAGCCAAGGACAAGCTTTTGGGCCTCCTGAGCCATCATCTTTTCACCGGCATCCGCTTCTCGGCCGAAAGGGCGGACCGCTGCACCCTTCCCGGAAATGGGATCGAAGGGGTTCCATCCCGGGTGGGAATGGACCTTCCCCAGGTCTATTCTCCCGAACTCTCCTATTTCGTCCTGCGGGCCGGGGTCAAAATCCTGGAAACCCATCGGCCCCACCTCATGTACCTTTCGCTAACCGACTTTATCCAGCACAAATACTCGCCCGGCACTGCCCAAGCCGCAGAGTTCTACCGTCTCATGGACGCGGAATGGGGAAAGTTGGCCGACCTGGGAGCGGTTGTGGCCTTGACCGCAGACCACGGAATGAATGACAAAACCAACCCGGACGGGTCTCCCAGGGTGATTTATCTGCTGGAGCTCCTGGATCTGGAGTTTGGGGGCGGGGCATGCCGGGTGATTTGCCCCATCACTGATCCTTACGTGGCTCACCACGGGTCCCTGGGGTCCTTCGTAACCGTTTTTCTCTTCAACCGTCTGGCCCTGGTTCCGGTCATGAATTTTATCCGCAGGCTGCGGGGAGTGGAGCGGGTCGTCGACCGGCAGCAGGTCTTTTTTGAATTCGAACTGCCCCCGGACCGGGTGGGGGACCTGAGCGTCCTGGGCGACGCTTCTACGGTCATCGGCACATCCCCCCGGGATCACGACCTTTCCGCCCTGGGGCATCTTCCCCTTCGGTCGCACGGCGGGCTGGCCGAGCAGAAAGTCCCCTTCATCCTCTCCAGGCCCCTGAGCGGGGCTTACGCCCGGCGGGCCCAAACCGAGAGGCTGCGGAATTTTCACCTCTTTGAATTCGCGCTGAACGGAACGATGTAACGCTTCGGAGATACGGAGACAGGCCAAGCGCGGGGGAGCAGACCCAATCCTATTTTTTTCTCATTTCCTCATCGAGTTGGACGGAAAAGAAAAGGAGTGAACCTTCGCGGGTTGAATGGCAATAATCAAGAACCATGCGAGTCCGGCTCCCGTGCCATACATAGAGCTCATTCGGGCATTCGAGCTGGACTCTGGGGACTTTTTCCCCGAAGAGCTCAAAAATCATTTCTTTCAATTCATTCCAGTTGGCCCGCCCCAGCGTTTGCACCAGTTGGGCGTAGAACAGCCCTCGCCAAAAGGCGTAATACAACCTCTCCGGAAGGATCGGGCCGAAGAATGGGAGGCCCCCTTCCTTGCGGTACACCTCCAACTCGCCCGAATGATCCACCCAGACCAGGTCCTTCCACTTTTGGATCGGCTCTCCCCAGGGAAAGGCAAGGGCATCAGGCTGGGGCCTTCCTGGCAGGTCGATTAAGTAGCTTGACTGGTTCTCGGAACTCGAAAAATCCCCCGCCCCCGGGCTTATGCGGCACATGAGAATGGGGGAGCCCGGGATTTCCCCGCCGGATGACTGGGCGTGCGATGAAAGGACAAAAAGCATCATCCCCCCCAGGAGGCAGCAGGTGAAAAAACCCCCTTTCCATATGCCTGCCATTTTCTCATCCCCCCTTTCTTTTTAGCGGGGTTATCCTTCCTCAGGAGAGAGGGAAAGGTCGAAAATCTGCCGATGTAAATCTGATCGGAAGGTCCTTGAAAAACCTTGAATGTCAGGGGAGATGGAGAAAGGCAGGGAGGTAATCTTTCCTATCGCCAGAGGGTTGCCAACAGGTCCCCCCGTCCCGGCCGCGCGGCCATAAAGAAAGTGTCGAAGACCCGCCCAAGGTGCCCGGCGCCGTCAGCCTCTACGCTGGCCTGGATCCCCCGCCCGACCATCCCTTGAGCGGGGTCCACCGATACCACGACGAAGGAGCGAAACTCGCTCCGGTCCACGAAGGGGCAGTACCTTCCTCCCTCCTGGCCTGAGCACTGCGGCTCCTTTCCGTTTCGGTAGGTATTCCCGATGCTGGATGCTTCTAGATATTGGATCCCCTGGGAGGTATATCTTTCATAAACATGGGCGTGGCCGTAGCTGACCGCTTGGACCCCGCTTTTCTCCCACAAAGGCTTTAGATCCCTGAATATGAAATCCTCCCGCCGATCATAGATCATCGAGGTCGGGTTCCCCGGCATATCGGCCGGATGGGTGAAAGGAATCCGGGTTGCCCGGCTCCGGTTGAAAACATGCCAGTGCATGGACACCCAGATGTATTTGCGCTGCTGAGCGGAGATTAAATCCTCCCGGAGCCACTCGTACTGGGGGCTTCTCCTGCCGATATCGTCGAAAAGAAACCAGCCGGGCTTTTCGTGGGCGGGCCAGGCAAACCAGCGGAAAACGGAAAGGGAGATCAAATGCAAATCGCCGTAATCAGCCGAATACCAGTGCCGTCCGTTGGGGCCGTATTCCTGATCGGGGTAGAGAGGGCGGAAAAGCTGCATGTAGATTCGAAGGCTCATGGCTTCCCTGCGGGCAAAGTTTTTGTGAGTCATGGTTCTTTGATCGTCGATTTCGTGGTTTCCCGGGCAAGGAAAGATGGGAATGTATTGGAGCAGCCGGCACCCTCCGCCCGTCTGCTGCATCACGTTGAACCAGCGCCTCTCGTCCACCTCCGGGGTCCCGGGAAGGGAGAACCATTCCCCCGCCCGGATGGGATCGTTGACCAAGTCTCCGTTGTACACAATGAAGTCCGCCCCCTGCTGCCCCGCCAGACGGACCGTGGCTGGGCTCTGGGGTTTTAGCTGAAGGTCGGAAAGGAGGATGAATTTGACCGGCGTTCCCGGCGGGGGCGCAGTCCGGAAACCATACACCGGGGTTTCTTGCCGGCGAGTCCTGCTTTCGCTGACCGCCCGGTAATGATAGCGGGTCATGGGCTGAAGGTCATCCAGATGTACGATCTGCTGAAAGACCCGCAGTGGCAAACGATATTGTCCCGAGCTATCGACCGTCTTCATTCCTATGATCTCATGGGTGCTTGCTTCCTTTCGCAGCAGGATTTGACCCTCCCTTCCGAATTCCACGTAAGATTTTACCGTGGACTCGGAGGTAAGCCAGCAGATGAATATGGATGTCATAGGCTTTGGGGTGAGCAAATATGGATCGGTGTACATGAGGGCGCTCTGAACATTTTTCCCAAAACCCATGGTGGAGCCGGGGAAAACCCAGCAAAAAATTGTAAGAAAACAGAAAACCTGAAACTGAGAATATTTCCTCATGGTTTTCATAGGTTAAAATAGCCCCCTTCATTCACTTATCGCGATTTCTATCGTAACCTACCGGGATTAAATCAATATGAAATCAGGGTAAATTCTCAAACAAGGACTGAGGAGAAAAAGGACAGCAAATTAACCCTCTGATAACAATTTGTTAACCTACTTTTAACATTGATTAAATAAGGTGAGGTTGCCTTGCGACTCGGTAAAAGGGAGGTGCCCGTGGAAAGAATTAAAGTTCTCTTTGTCTGCATTCACAACAGCGCCCGGAGCCAGATGGCCGAGGCGTTCCTGAATCACCTGGCAGGAGACCGCTTCCGGGCGGAAAGCGCCGGATTGGAGCCAGGGAAGCTCAATCCCCTTGCGGTAGAGGTCATGCGGGAGATCGGGATTGATATCTCGCAGAAAAAGACCCAGGGCGTGTTCGACCTCTTTAAGCAGGGAAGGTTATTCAACCATGTGGTCACTGTGTGCGACGAGGCCAGCGCGGAAAAATGCCCCATCTTTCCGGGCGCCATACAGCGCCATCACTGGAGTTTCCCCGATCCGGCGCAACTCGCCGGGACCCATGCGGAGCAGCTTTCCCAGGCCCGGACCATCCGGGATGAAATCAAAGCCAGGATCCAAAAATTCATCGTCGAAGTCTCCAAATCCTGACGGTTCCGGCGGGGCGGAAATCCTTCAGACCCGCTCCCCTTTTCCCCTATTGAGGAAGCATTCCCTATTCTCTGACCGATCGAGGATGAACACCCATATCCCTCTCCCCTCCGCGCCCCCCAAAAAACGGGAAAGCTGGCCATTCAAAGACCCAGCCTTGATTCAGAGAACAATGTAGAGCTTGTCGGTAAATAATATTCTCCCTTTTGCAGGGGGAAGCTGTGAAAAAATTGGTTCTTTGTCGTCACCCCGGTGTAAACCGGGGCCCAGGAATTTCTTAAGGGTTTGAAAAGACTGGCTTCCGGCTTGCGCTGGAA
>JACAEW010000008.1 GCA_013388675.1 Syntrophaceae bacterium
CGGTTGCGCCACTCCTTCGGCAGGTGGTACGGCTCGTGCGGCGCCTGGTGGGAGACGTACGCGAAGAACGGCTTGCCGTCGCCGTGGTTGGCGTCGATGTAGGAGATCAGCTTGTCGGTGTAGGTCTTCGTCGCGTAGAAGTCCTTCGGCAGGCTCTTGAGGTAGCGCCCGTCCTCGGTGTAGAGCGACTTGGAATTGGCGGCCGAGAAGTTCCAGTCGTCCCAGTAGCTGCCCATCCCGTCGAGGAGGGTGAAGTCGCGCTCGAAGCCGCGCGCGGCCGGGATCTGTCCGGGCTCCTTCCCCAGGTGCCACTTGCCGACCATGTAGGTGTGGTAGCCGGCGTCCTTCAGGAGCTGCGGCAGCGTGGCGACGCGGTCGTTGAGGTTGCCCTCGTAGCCGTCCAGGCCCATCTGGTTCGGCGCCGTAAACTCGCTCATGTTGCCGAGGCCGTTGAGGTGCGTGTCCACGCCCGAGAGGAGCATCGACCGGGTGGGCGAGCAGCTCGCGTGGGTGTAGAAGTTCGTGAAGCGCACGCCTGCCTTCGCCAGCGAGTCGAAGTGCGGCGTTTTGATTTCGCCGCCGAACATGCCCATGTCGGCGAACCCCATGTCATCGGCAAGGATGATGACGATATTCGGTCTCTTCACCTGCGCCTGCACTGGAGCGACCGCGGCGAATAGCGCCGCGACCATGCAGGCGATGCCCAGCATTCTTAGCAACCGGCTCCGGTTGCCTGTTTCCCTTCCGATGGCGCGCGTCGAGCGCTGCAAAACGATCTCCATTGCCGCCTCCCTTCCTCGTCGGTTCATTTAAACTTTACCTTATTTCTCGCGTCTTCGTCACTTCGAAAATCGACTCGCAGCCCCACCCCAATCCGATTCCCCGACCATCGGGTCGCGCATGTTATTGATCAATATCTTGCCGGTGCGGGTCTTCATGGGTTTCCCTCGGCCGATGGCTCACAAGGCCGGGCGTCCGTCTTACTTGGGGAACACAAATGTCAACTGTACCCGCACCCCCCAACCCTGGGGGCCGTTATCCGGAGACTCTGCCCAATATTTACCGGCCACGGCGAGCTGGAGGATCTGGGGCCCGATCTTGAACAGTTGTCCCACAATGGGGATCACGGGGACGGACCACGCTTTGTTTTCCCAGTCGTAGGTAGATTCCGATATGATCCCGAAAGTCGTCTTGGTCTTCGTGGTGTAGCTTAAGAATGGCTGAAGGAAGGTCGCGTTGACATCGGCCCGGTCATCTTTGCCGGCCACCGACCAAATGTGGTTGGCCAGGAGGCCGACCGACCACGGCCCTTTCTGGTTCAACACCACCGCCGTCGGGCCCACCCCCCACTTCTCGCGGCCGAGCATGTCGTCGGTCGCCGTCGGCAGGAGGAAGACAGGGCCCACCCCCCAGATCCAGCCGCCCGCAGTCGGCTCCTTCGGCGAGAGGAACAGGCTGGCCGCAATGTCGCCAAGGCCGGAATCGTGCCGCCCCTCGACCGGAATGTCCCGCTGATCAATGAGCGGCACAATGGTACGGGATATGATGCTCCACTTGTCGTTCAACGAGATGGGAATGACCGGCTGGATGCTCAGTAGGTGGACGGATCCTTTGTCGTCCGGCCCGTAGTCCTTGTCGTAGTTGTACTGCAACGGCACGCTGATCAGGTTAGCAACCGGGTTCGCCAGCATCTTGGCCAGTTCCGCCTCCTTGTCCTCCTGCGCGCTAGCCGAAATGGCGGGCATGAAACCTATAACCGCCGCAAGAAAAAGGTACACAGGTGCTTTCATTTCTTCCATCCTTTCATTTCAGGTTATTTCGGGCGGGCGGAGAATCCCTTCCCGCAAACCCGTCGGTCTTTCACGTTTGAATGACGAGGCCCCAGTCCGCTCACAGGAAGGACCGTGGTTCAAAATCTACCTCCTCCGACGATGAAATCCCTGGCCTTTTCGATCGTCTCAATACCCGTCGAACTCGAGATCGTGTCGAACCTGATCTCGGGCGGTTCGAGGGCCAGCTCTAAGATCAAGAGTAAGTTGCGGTATTCGTCCGAGCGAAGATGAAGGTTCAGGTCTTCTTCGGACCTCCAGACTTCTTTGAGCATAAAGACGTTCTTCTCCTGCAGGTCCCCGTAGATGTGGCAACTGAGACAGCCAGGTTCGTCCAGGCATTGCTCGGTGATCGCTTTGAAGATTCTCAATGCCTCACCGCTCTTTTGGGGTGGTAGCTTCATCGTTATGGTCGCTTGAATCAAGGGTTTCTCCATTTTGTGAATCTGCTGGAGGGTCGCCGGGGGCTATTCTGGGTCTCAAAACCCTCCCCGGCCTTTTTGAAAATCATTGGCCGCTTCAATCCTAGGCAAAGAAGAGTGCCAGAAACGTGCCGAGAAAAAGTCGGGGGACGATCATAATTTCAAGCTGCTGTTTTTAAAAGGATTTTGATGAAAAAGGGGCGTGAGGGGCAAATCGGAAGGGGCGAGATTATGTGCCATTATATCGGCAAAAGACGTTAATTCGGCATTGTCTTGTTGGAACGTTTGATCCCTAATTTCTTCATTTTCGCCTGGAGGGTTGTTCTCTTCAGGCCAAGAACATCGGAGGCGCCGCCCGGTCCACCGATGCGCCAGCCGGTCTTTTCCAGCACGGCCACAATGTGCTTGCGCTCCATATCTTCGAGTTTACCCGTAGCGTCTTTTTCTGAAGGTGCGCGATTCGGCACGTCAACCTCCAGCGTTTTACCCTTGCTCAAAATCATGGCGTGTTCGATCAGATTTCTAAGCTCCCTCACGTTGCCCGGCCAGGAATAGGATTGCAGGGCTTGCAGGGTCTTCCTCGGGATGATTTCTATCTCTTTTCCCATCCTCTTCTTAAATTCCTTGACCATCGCCCGAACCAGGAGAGGAATATCTTTAAGACGCTCCCGGAGGGGGGGAATCGCAATGGGAAACACATTGAGCCGGTAAAAGAGGTCCCGCCTGAATTTGCCGTCCTTCACCTCCTGCCCAATCTCCCGGTTGGTGGCGGCAATGATGCGGACATCGACGTGCAGGGGCTTTGTCGAACCCAGCCGCTCGAAGGTGCCTTCCTCAAGGAACCGGAGCAGCTTGCTCTGCAGTTCAAGAGGAATCTCTCCGATTTCATCGAGAAAAAGCGTCGAACCGTCGGCAATTTCGAATCGACCGATCATCTTGGTCAAGGCGCCCGTGTATGCGCCTTTCTCGCGGCCGAACAGCTCGCTCTCGATCAGCGTCGGCGGAAGCGAAGCGCAGCTGACCGTCACCAGCGGACGGTCTTTCCGCAAACTCATTCTGTGGATGGCCCTGGCCAGCAGTTCTTTTCCGGTTCCGGTTTCCCCCAGGAGGAGAACCGTAGAGTCGGTTTGGGCAACCTGCTCCGCCCGGCTCAGGACCTTCTTCATCGCAACGCTTTGCCCCACGATCTCCGCATGCTCAACCAGGAGCCGGACCTCCTCCTTAAGGTAGATATTCTCTCTTTCGAGTCGTTGTTTGAGCTCCTCGATCTCCCGGAGGCGCTTTTCGAGCTCCAGCCTTATCTGTTTGCGCTCCAGCGCGTTCACGAATATCTCGCCGAGAAGCTGCAACCGCGGAAAGAGTTCCTCCGGCCAGACCCGCTCACTCTTCACCGAATTGATGGCGATCACATGGACATCGGACCCGCCGGTGATGATTGGAATATCCATGGCGGATCGAATACCCCATTCGGCGTATGTTTGTTTGTCCACATTCGCCTCGGGCGGCAGATCCTCGAGCCTCGAGAAAGACACCACCTCGTGCTTTTCCACCAGTTTTTCGGACGCCCACGGGTAAATGGTTCTCGGCAGTTCGATCCCTACCGGAACAGACGGAACATCCTCTCCGTAAACGCCGTGGGTGATCCGGTGGCCGGACCTATCCGGCAATGACCGCATCAGTCCGGCGCGGTCGACCTGGAAGAATTCGAGAATCTGTCTTAGTCCGTAATCAATCTCCGAGTCCACCCGATCAGGGGGTATGTTAACGAACCTGGCAGAAAGGTCTGATAGCAATCGTTCAAACCGCAGACGATTTTCCAATGCCTGCTCAGCTTGCTTGCGCTCGGTCATGTCAATCGAGACGCCCATCAGCCGGGCGGATTGCCCCGTTGATGCCGGATACAGTCTGTACCGGGACAGGACCCACCCAATACACCCATCGGGGCGTACGATACGGTATTCAGCGCCATTGTCCTCTCCGGACCGCACGGCCTCTTCCACGGTCAGGCGGAGCTTCTCTCGGTCCTCGGGATGCACGATGTTCAAGAAGCTTTCGAGGTCCAGCCCTCTGTCCAGGGGAAAACCGAAGAATTCCTTGGCCTTCTCTGTAATCCGGATGCGGCCGGAATCGATTTCGAGGTGCCAGAGATGGCCCCCGGCGAAATCCGCAGCCAGGCTCAGCCGCTCCTCCAGTTCGGGTCGCAAGGTGTCAACCGATTCTTGCATTTTTCAGAGCCTCCGGCCCCCATCGCCTTCGCTTGTGTTGAAAATTATTTTTTCCGTCATTGCGCCTTTATGTAGGTCACTAATTTATTTCGCATTTCCATATTTTTACCATTTTCCTTCCGGCGGCGTAAAGGGGGAAAGTAGGCGATAGATGGGCATCGCCCAATGACCGAAAACGCCGGAAGCAAGCCTGATGGTCTCTTAAAAAGTCGAAATCTGCCCCATTTTGTCATTCCGGCGGAAGCTGGAATCCAATTATTTCAACCCCGCCCTTGGCGGGACTGGCCCCCGGCTTGCGCCGTGGTGACATTCCAAATGACTTGTTACGAGACCATCAAGATTTTTTTGCCAGGATGTTTCCCTTCCGATAGGGTTGGGAAATGAAAAATAGACCAAAGCCAAGGGTTCGTTCCGTTGATGAACCCTTGGAATGTTGCATCGGGGCGAGATTTCGGAAACCTACGAAGTTCTCCGCATTCAAGCTATTGTGCCAATCCCGTAACTTCAGATATCGCTCTTGTTGGGTGATCCCGAGGATAATGTGCATCCAGAGGTCATTTAGGGGACATCCACTCCGCGATCTTGGTCACGACTTCTTGCCCGATGCCAGATTCCGCTGAAACCGTGGCGCTCCATCGCCTCGCATGGATTCCCCTCGCTTCTTACTCCTTCAAACGAAAGCAACTCCTTGCCGGCCCTCGTTTCGGACATTACTTTATCCCCGGCGACCATCTTTTTCCGCAACGGAGTGGACCACTCCCGAAAATCAGGGCCTCTTTCACTTGTTTATTCTTGCCGGCGGGTTAAGAACACGGAAAAGATATCAAAAATTCCCTGGGGGATCAATGATGATGACCTCGCAAAAAGTCGAAAATTGGCCCTCCTCCCCCTCGATGGGGGAGGGTCATGGTGGGGGTGATAAATAGAATGATTTTAATCACTTATCGATCCCTTCCCCTTAATCCCCTCCCTCCGGGGGAGGGGTGATATGACTTTTTACAAGATCATCAATGATAGAATATAGAAGATCTTTGAACCTCAACCAACCCTAAAAAATGGAGATGACCAAGCTCGCTTTTGCCATTGACCGTCCCATTGGTTCGACTTATTCTCCATTGCGATGATACGCTAATGAATTCAGGGAGAATTTCATGGATAAAATGCAGCTCAAAGAATCGGTCTGCCGGATCGTCGAGCGGGAAAAGGAAAAAATCATTGCCTGGGCCAAAGAGATCGGCGGGAAACCCGAGCTGGGATACAAGGAGACCCGGACGGCGGCGCTCATTCGCGATGTTTTCATCGGTCTGGGGTTACCCACCAGGACCGGGATTGCCGTGACCGGCGTCGAAGGGAAGCTGGACACGAGCCGGCCGGGGCCCGGTCTTCTGTTCATGGGAGAGATGGACTGCGTGGTGAACCGCGAGTCTCCCGTCGCCGACCCGTTGACCGGCGCCGCTCACCTGTGCGGGCACCATCTCCAGGTGGGAATTATGCTGGGGGCCGCCGTCGGTCTCATTCAAGGAAAGGCCCGCGACCATCTCAGCGGCAAGGTCTTTTTCCTCGGCACCCCGGCGGAGGAATTCATCGAGATCGAAGAGCGCCTGCGCATGAGGGAGCTGGGGAAGATTCAATACCTGGGCGGAAAGCAGGAGCTGGTCCGGCTGGGATACTTGAAGGACAAACATCTGGGCATGCTGGTCCATGCCCACTCCGGGCTTTCGGAAAGAAAAATGCTTTTCGGCGGAAGGACCAACGGCTTTCTGGCTAAGTCCATCCGATTCCACGGAAAACCCGCCCATGCGGGCGTTTCCCCCCACGAAGGAGTCAATGCCCTGAATGCGGCGTGCCTGGCGATCATCAACATTCACGCCCAGCGGGAGACTTTCCGGGAGGACGACAAAATCCGGGTTCACCCCATCATCACCAAGGGCGGAGACGTGGTGAATGTGGTTCCCTATGACGTGCGCATGGAAACCTACGTCCGGGGGGCCCGGCTGGAGGCCATTACCGATGCCAATGACAAAGTGGACCGGGCGATTCGTGCCGGGGCGGATGCGGTGGGGGCGAAAGTGGCCATCCAGAACATCCCCGGATACCTTCCCCTGATCCAGAACCCGGCCATGTCGGAGATCGCCAAAGCCAACGCCGTGGCCCTTGTTGGAGAAGAAGGAGTGGGAGCCGGGGGCTTCGAGGGAGGCTCCACGGATATGGGCGACCTCTCTTACTTGATCCCCACGATCCAGCCCTATTCCGGCGGAATCCGGGGAAACGTCCACGCCGCGGATTTTGAGGTCGCGGATTATGAAGCGGCGCTGATCTATCCGGCAAAGGTGATGGCCATGACCGTGATCGACCTTCTTTTCGGAGGAGCAGAAGAAGCCCAGCGGGTGATCCGGGAATTCAAACCGGAGATGACCCCCGAGGAATATCTGGCCTTCCTGCAGAAAGTGGAAAAGGGATGACGAACGCCGAATAGGCGACAAAAAAACCAAAAAAGTTCACGGCCAAGAGCCCGGATAGGGCAGAACGGCAAGGAGGAGCGGATTTAAGCTATATAACCTTGCATAAATAAAGCGACATATGTTATCATGGTATCGGGAGGGCGATACCATGAAGGCGAAAAAGATTCATGGAACCAAGAATACGATTAAAAGACTCATCCGATTGTGCA
>JACAEW010000178.1 GCA_013388675.1 Syntrophaceae bacterium
TGATCCTCCCCCGAGGGGTGAAAAATTCTCCTGTATCACCCCCCCTTTGTCCTCCGGCGTTAAGGGGGATAAAAATTCTTCTTGTATTTCAACGAGTCTTCCCGATCCCCATTGGAGGGGGAGGGCCTATTTCGAACTTTTAACGAGACCATTATTTGGGATTGATCGCCATGGCGCTTGCGCATGTTCGTTCGATTTCTTAATTGAAAAACCACCCCCAATCCGCGATAATGTTAAAAAAGGAGGATTGATGAGGCAAGCTTTTTACCGATTGGGATTCATTATCGTTTTGATGTCCATGATCGTTAGCCACGGGTACCCCGCGGGGGCCGGTTTCATCACCCGACCGCTTTCTTTCCAAAATCTTACTGCCAAGGAAGGGTTGTCCAGCGATATGATTTTCGCCATCGCCGCGCGAGGACACGAAATCTGGTTCGGCGCCTATGCCGGGGGAACGACCCTGTACGACCGGTCGAAAAAGACCTTCCAGGTCTTCACCACCAAGGGAGAGCCCCAGGAAAAAGACGACGGCGTGGCCATCAAATGGAAGAACCATCCTGCTTACAACGACGTCACCGTCATCCTTCCGGATAAGGACCGCCTCTGGTTCGGAACATATTTTTATGGCTTTGGCGGCGGGGGAATCTCGTATTACCATCCTAAGAGAAAGAACCCCTGGAGGCCCTTCAACACCAACAACGGGGTTGCCAAGAAGATCGTGTCTATGGCCCTCGACGGGGACGTTTTGTGGGTCGGATCGGAGAGGGGCATCTCGGTCCTGGACAAAAAGACCGAAAAATGGCAAGCCTTTTACTCCGCTAAAGACGGCCTCTCCGGAAATTTCGTCAACGCCCTTCTGGTTCAAGGCGATTTTCTATGGGCGGGAACCAACGGGGGAATAACCCGCCTCCAAAAAAGCGGTATGAAATGGAAGAATTACGGCCAGCCGGAGGGTTTGGGGGACTTGGAGATAAAAGCCCTAGCCCGAGTCGGGGACAGGATTTGGGCCGGGAGCAGCCGTGGGACCCTCTATGAATACGATCCGCCCGCAGAAGCCTGGAAAAAGATCGAACCAGCGGATCCCCTGAAGGACGGGGGAATCTACTGCCTGGCGGCCATTCAGGGAAAGGTCTTCGTCTGCCGCGACAACGGCGTCAGTGTTTACGGTATTTCCCAGAACCAGTGGGATGCCCTCACCACCGCCGACGGTTTGCCGAGCAACAGCGTTTTTTGCGCGACAGAAGACAAAGACGGGGTATGGTTTGGAACCGACCAGGGTGCCTCCTTCCTGAACTGGATTCCCTGAACCGGGAATAAGAAAAGCAATTGGGAGAAAATCGCCGCAGATTCGTTATTTCGGAGCAGGGCATCTGGGTGACCCCCCTAAATTGGAGAGCGAAGAGCGGATGCAAAACCCATATCAAAAAATTGAATTTCCTGCCCAAAAGGTTGATTAGCCTGTTTTAGATCATTTTTCCCTTTTGGCCTTTCATGGTACGGAATAAGCCGGAGCTGGAAAGGGCTTCGGAAAGAAAGGACTTTTATGGATTGGAATTTCCGATCGAATTTGACCCGCCGGAACTTTGTGAAAGGAGCGGCCGCGGCCGTTGCCCTGCCCAAGATGTTTTTCCTTTCTTTTCCCTCGCGCCCTTCCGTGGCCTATGCCGCCGGTGACGCCGACCTGGTCATCGCCCAGCAGGGGACTCCCGCCCAGTTATTGCAGGCCGCCATGGCCCCGCTGGGAGGAATGGGGCGGTTTGTTAAACAGGGGCAAAGAGTGGTGATCAAGGCCAATATCGCCTGGGCCCGCACCCCGGAGCAGGCGGCCACGAACAATCCAGAGTTGCTCTACGCTTTGATCAAGATGTGTTACCAGGCCGGGGCCAAGCGGGTGGCGGTCTGGGATCATACCTGCGACAACTACCAGTTCTGTTTCTCCCGGTCGGGATTGAAGAAAGCCACGCAGGATGCGGGGGGGGACATCTTTTCCGGCCACGGCCGAAACGTGTACCAAAAAATGGAGATCCCCAAGGGCAAGAAGATTAAGGAAGCCGAGTTTATCAAGGATGTGCTGGAGACGGACGTGTACATCAATTTCCCGCTTCCCAAGCAACATTTTGCCACCGAGCTGACCCTAGCTCTCAAGAACACCATGGGCATCATCTGGGACATGGAGCTTCTGCACAAAATTGATCTTCACCAATGCATCGCCGACATTAACACCATCCGCAAGCCGGACCTGGTCGTGGTCGACGCCATCCGGATTCTCACCACCAACGGGCCCAAGGGGCCGGGCAAGACCGAAGACATAGGGGAAGTAATGGCTTGCACCGACATGGTGGCCGCGGATGCCCACTGCGCGACCTACTTCAAGCACCCCAAGACGGGAAAACCCTTCCGGCCGGCGGAAATCCGTTTCATCAAGAACGCTTACGACATGGGCCTGGGAGAGATGAACCTATCCAAGGTCAAGATCAAGAAGGTCAAAGCGGCATGACCGGTAGGGTCCAATTTGCCCGGCGAACCGTCCAGGCTGTTTCCTTCTTCTTCCTCCTTTATTTGATCATCCAGACCGCCTTCCCCTTGGAAGTAAGGATTCCGGTAGACCTCTACCTTCGGCTGGACCCTTTTATCGCCCTCATCACCCTCCTCACTCAGGGGGAGATTATCGTCCGGATGCTGCCCGCCTTCGGCGTTCTCCTCCTGGTCATGATCTTCGGAAATTTCTTCTGCGGATGGTTCTGTCCCATGGGGGCAACCCTCGACTTTTTCGACCGGGTCCTTTTCCGGGAGAAGAAACGGTCCAAGCCCTTCGACGACCAGTCCCTCCGGAGATTTCGGTACGGCGTCTTCATTTTTGCCGTTGCCGCCGGGGTCATGGGACTCCAGGTTCTGTACCTTCTCGATCCCATCAGCCTGATCACCCGGACCCTCGTTGTGGCTTTTTATCCGCCCGCGGTCTACGTTTACAATCATCTTCTTCCCGAAGTCCAGCGGTTTCTTCCCAGCAATCCTATCATCCTGACGGCCTTGAAAATGCCCGTCTTCAAAGTGAACCTGCTGATCTTCCTATTTTTCACCGGTGTTCTGGCCCTGGGGGTCATTCGCAAAAGATTCTGGTGCCGCTACCTCTGTCCGCTAGGGACTCTTTTTTCCCTCGCATCGCGCCTCCGCATCGTAAGGCGATCGGTCAGCGAAACCTGTGTCCAGTGCTCGCAGTGCGCGAAAAAATGCGCCGTAGGGGCCATCCCCGCAGAGACGCCCCGGGAGTACCGCCAGCAGGACTGCATTTCCTGCTTTAAGTGCCTGGATTGCCCTCCGGGGGCGACCGCCTTCGGCTTTCACCTTCCCAGGTGGAAGGCCGCGGAAGCGGTTTCTCTTTCCCGCAGGTACGTGGTGGGGTCGCTGGCTTTCGGAGCTTTCTCCGCCCTGGCGATTAAAACCAACCCTCTCCAGACGGAGAGCGGGCTGAAGAATAACCGGCTCATCCGCCCCCCCGGCGCCCTGCCGGAAAAAAAATTCGTCTCCGTCTGTACCGGCTGTGGGGAATGCCTGAAGGTCTGCCCCAACAACGCCCTCCAGTCCACCTTCCTGGAGGCGGGGCTGGCCGGCCTCTATACCCCCCGCCTGGTTCCCCGAATCGGATATTGTGAAGAACATTGCAATTTCTGCGGCCGGGTCTGTCCAACCGAAGCGATTCTCCCCCTGTCCGTGGAGGAAAAGCAGAAGATTCAAATGGGGGTGGCCAAGATCGACAAAACCCGATGCATCGCCTTCGAAGAGGGAAAAATCTGTCTCGTCTGCAACGAGCAGTGTTCCTACCACGCCATCATAGGGGACGATAAAAAACGGCCCATCGTGAAGGAAGAAATATGCACGGGCTGCGGCATCTGCGAGAACAAATGCCCGGTCGACGGGGAGTCGGCCATCATCGTTTACACCTCCGGCGTCCAGAAAAAGATTAAGCCCCAACCGCAAACCAAAACCTAAAAAAATGCGGAGTGGGGAATGCGGAATCCGGGATAAAAACCATATGAATTTGACGGAGAGGAACGCCTATTTTCAGGATTCTTTCCGGCAAAAAGAATGGTTCAGTTTTTATCCTCCAAAATCCTCTTTCCTTTCAAGAAGACGCCCATATTTTCCTGGAGTATGTAAAATTCCGCAAACGGCATTCCGCATTCTGAATTGACTTTGCTCCCCCTCCTGTTCTATCCTCTCACTGAATGGAAATAA
>JACAEW010000217.1 GCA_013388675.1 Syntrophaceae bacterium
GCCCGCTCCGGGGAGACCCCGGAAGCGGCGGAAAGGGAAGCGGTCGTTTATTCGCTCGTTCTGAGAGACTTTTCCTTCCCGCTGATGACCCTGGAGATATCCTGCGGAAGGGGGACCTACATCCGAAGCCTTTGTTCGGATATCGGCCGGGCGCTGGGCTGCGGGGCCCACTTGGTGGGACTTCGACGAACCCGCTCCGGTAGGTTTACCCTCGATCAGGCCATGACCTTGGAAGACCTTTCCAGGTGGATCGAAGAGAAGAATGTGGAGAATAAGGTAATCCCCCTGAAAAACGGGCTGGACTTATCGAGGGAGGTCCGGCTGGAAGAAAAAACGGCCGCCAGGGTCCGACAGGGCCAACCCCTTCTCGTGAGCGACCTGCCGACCCAGGAGAGGGAAAGACTGCGGAGGGGTCAACGGTGGGGCCTTCTTCGGGGGGCCCATGAACTCGTGGCCATTGCCGAGGCGGAGGTGGACGCAGGGCCGCGGCTTGCGGCGGATTCGCGGGCCCTGCGGATTCTCCGGGTCTTTCACGGGTCCAACATAGAGAATCCCTGGGGCCGATCCCGGGATCGGGGAAAATTCAACGGTGAAAGCATTTCCAATTCTGAATGACGGGTTAGAAAGGAGAAAGAGGTGACACTACTGCCAGAGCGGAAGAAGACCCTCATCGAGGGAAACAAGAGACACCCCACGGACACGGGGTCTCCCGAAGTCCAGGTCGCCATTCTAAGCGAGCGGATCAACTACCTGACGGAGCATTTTAAGACCCATACGAAGGATCACCATTCCCGGAGGGGCCTCTTGAAACTGGTCGGCCAGCGGCGCCACCTCCTCGACTATCTCAAGAGGAAGGATGTGGAGCGCTACCGCTCCCTGATCCAGAAACTGGGAATCCGGAAATAAGAAAGACTCAGGGGTGCGGCAGCGGACCTCATTCTGTCGCCATCGAGAAAGGTCCATCCTTTTCAGGGGTGGAGGAAGAAGACTCTATTCGGAGAGAGGTTGAATTTATGAGTACCATAGGAAAGCGCCTCGAGGTTCGCTGTAACCTTGAAGGCAGAGATTTCATTTTTGAAACAGGGGCGGTGGCCAAACAAGCGGATGGGGCGGTCCTCGTTACCTTTGGAGAAAGCATGGTCCTGGTCACGGCGACGGCCTCCAGAACGATCCGGGAGGGGATCGATTTCTTCCCCCTGGTGGTTGACTACCAGGAGATGGCCTATGCGGCGGGAAAGATCCCCGGCGGGTTTTTCAAGCGCGAAGGCCGGCCCAGCGAGAAGGAGATCCTCACCGCGCGGCTGATCGATCGGCCCTTGCGTCCCCTCTTTCCCAAAGGGTTCTTCAACGAAGTCCAGATCATCGCCACCGTCCTGTCGGCGGACCAGGAGAATGACCCCGATGTTCTGGCCATCTGCGGGGCTTCGGCGGCCCTGCAGATTTCCGACATTCCCTTCCAGGGTCCCATCGCCGGGGTCCGGGTGGGGAGGGTCGAGGGCCAGTGGGTCTGCAACCCCACCGGCAGCCAGCTCGCCCGGAGCGACGTGAACCTGGTAGTCGCCGGGAGCCGGGAAGGGGTGGTCATGGTGGAAGGCGGGGGCCAGGAGATTTCCGAAGAGGAACTGCTGGAGGCCATTTTTTTCGGCCACCGTTCCCTCCAGCCCATCCTGGATATTCAGGACGAACTGAAAAGGAAAAAGATCGAAAGCGCAAACGAGGAGCGAAGGGCCGCCGGAGAAGGCGAGATCGCGCACATCGAAAAGAGGCCCACTCCCCAGCTTTTCCCGGACCCGGTTCTGGGGAAATCCGTTCTGCTGGCCGATGAGTCGATCCGGGAACGGATCCGCACCGCCGGGCAGGAAAGGATTGTCCGGGCGCTGTCCATTTCCCAGAAGAAGGCGCGCAACGAACAGCTGGAGAGGGCGCGGGAGGATACGCTGAAATCCCTTCTGGAAGAGTTTCCCGAAAAAGCGGGAGAGATCAAGGCCTACTACGAGGCGCTGGAGAAATTCGTCGTGCGGCGGCCCATCCTGCAGGAGAACCGCCGGGTGGATGGACGACGTTTCAACGAGGTCCGCCCCATTCACATCCAGGTCGGTTGGCTGCCCAGGACTCACGGGTCGGCCCGCTTTACCCGGGGAGAGACGCAGGTCTCCGCGGTCGTTACCCTGGGGTCAGCGGAGGACGAGCAGAAGATCGACGCCCTCACGGGCGAGACCTTTAAGTCCTTCATGCTCCACTATAACTTTCCGCCCTACAGCGTGGGCGAAGTCCGCATGCTGCGGGGCCCCAGCCGCCGGGACATCGGCCACGGCGCCCTGGCCGAGCGGTCCATCAGCCGCATTCTGCCGTCCAGCGAAAAATTCCCCTACACCATCCGGATCGTCTCCGAGGTTTTGGAATCCAACGGGTCCTCCTCCATGGCCACCGTTTGCGGTTCTTCCCTGGCCCTAATGGACGCCGGCATCCAGATTAAACGGCCGGTGGCCGGAATCGCCATGGGTTTGATCAAGGAGGGGGAAAAGGTGGTCGTTCTCACCGACATCCTGGGCGACGAAGACCATCATGGGGACATGGATTTCAAGGTGGCCGGATCACGGGTCGGGATTACCGGGTTCCAGATGGACATCAAAATCTCCGGGGTGACCCGGGAGATTCTACGCCAGGCCCTGGCCCAGGCGCGGGAAGGAAGGGAGTTCATCCTGCAGAAGATGGAGGAAGCCCTGCCCGGGCCCAGGTCCGAGCTTTCTCCCTATGCCCCCCGCTTCCTCACCATACGAATCAAGCCCGACCGAATCCGGGAGGTCATCGGACCCCAGGGCAAAGTCATCCGGGGGATTCAGGATGAGACCGGGGTAAAGATCAACGTGGAAGACGACGGATCGGTCCATATCTTCTCGCCCGATTCCCGGGCGGCCCAGAATGCGGCGAACAAGATCCGCGATTTGATCAAGGAAGCCGAAGTGGGTCAATTCTACATGGGGCGGGTTACCTCCATCGCCCGGAAGCCGGACGGCAAGGAGTTCGGGGCCTTCGTGGAGATTTTTCCGGGAACCGACGGGCTGATCCATATTTCCCAGCTGGCCAAGGAGCGGGTTCGCAACGTGGGCGATGTGCTCAAAGAAGGGGACGAGGTGCTGGTCAAGGTCATCGGAATCGATGAGCGGGGCAAGATCAAGCTCAGCCGGAAAGAAGCCCTGGGCCACCCCTGGCCGCCTAAGGAATAGTTTCGGGTTCCGGGTTTCGAGTTTCAAGCGGAAGCTTCCAATGCGCAAACGTAAAGAGTCATGATCGTCAAAACCACCCTGGAAAACGGGATTCAGGTCATAACCGAAGAGGTCCCCAGCGTGCATTCCGTATCGGCGGGGATCTGGGTTCATGCGGGCTCTCGCGACGAGACCCGGGAGGAGAACGGGATCTGTCATTTCATCGAACACATGCTCTTCAAGGGAACGAAGCGTCGCTCGGCCCGCCGGATCGCCATGGAGATCGACTCCGTCGGCGGGGTGCTCAACGCCTTTACCAGCAAGGAGTTCTCCAGCTTCTACGCCAAGGTGCTGGACGAACACCTTCCCATCGCCCTGGACCTTCTCTTCGACCTCTACCTGAATTCCACCTTCTCCGCCGAGGAGATGGAAAAAGAGCGCCAAGTGATCGCCCAGGAGATCAACATGGTCGAGGATACGCCCGATGAATACATCCACGACCTTTTCAACGAATCCTTCTGGCCCCGTCATCCCCTGGGCTTTCCCATCCTGGGCCGTCTGGAGACCATCGAAGGCCTGAGCCGAACCCGGATCAAAAATTTCTTCATGGAGAATTATCTCCGGGTTCAGCCGATTTTCGTCGCTGCGGGAAAGCTGAAACATGAAGACATTTTGAAGCCCGTGCAGGAGGTTTTGGGAAGGATTCGCCTGCGCCCCCGGCAAAACCATCGTCGGCCGCCCAAGGCGCATCCCCAGGTCTTGGTAAAGAACAAGCCCCTCGAGCAGGTTCACCTGGTCCTCGGAACTCAGGCCTTTTCCGCGGTCCATCCCCGGCGGTACGTCTTTTCGGTCCTGAACACGATTTTCGGGGGCGGGATGAGCTCCCGGCTCTTTCAGGAGGTCCGGGAAAACCGGGGTCTGGCCTATTCGGTCTATTCTTTCCTCTCTTCTTTCAAAGACAGCGGGATGATCGGGGTGTACGTGGGAACCGGAGAAAATACCCTTTCTTCCGTCCTGAAGATCATTCGCCGGGAGATGAAGAAGCTGGCGGAGGATTCGGTAAAACCCAAGGAGCTCAGGTCCGCAAAAGAGCAGCTGAAGGGGAATCTTCTTCTGAGCCTGGAGAGCACGGACAGCCGCATGGGCCGCCTGGCCAAGAGCGAGATCTATTTCCACCGCTTCGTATCGACCGAAGAGATCATCGAGGGAATCGAGCGCGTCTCAGCGGAGGAAGTGGCAGAGCTGGCCGGGCAGGTGTTCCAGAAGAATTCCCAATCCCTCACCGTCCTGGGTCCGGTCACGGAAAAAGAAATTCCCCGGGAGGTTCTTGAGCGGTGAGCGGAGAGCGGGTCAAGGTGCGGGTGAAACGACTGAGGGAAAAACCCGGGGAGCAGGTCTTTCTCCCTCGGTACATGACCGAGCATTCCGCGGGGATGGACCTTTTTGCCGATGTGGAGGGCGAAATCGTGCTGAAGCCGGGGGAAAGAAAACTCATCCCCACGGGAATCGCCCTGGCCATACCCCCCGGGTACGAAGGGCAGGTGAGGCCCAGGAGCGGGCTGGCCCTTCGGGAGGGGATTTCGCTGGTCAACACCCCCGGCACGATTGACGCCGATTACCGCGGGGAAGTGGGAGTCCTGCTGATTAACCTAGGACAGCACCCTTTTCGGGTAAGGCGAGGGGATCGGATCGCTCAACTGGTTGTTGCCCCGGTATGCCGGGCAGACCTGGAATTGACGGGCGAGCTCGAGACCACTTTCCGGAATGAGGGGGGGTTTGGACATACGGGATAGGAAAACCCGAAATCCGAAACCATAAACAGGATTTAAAACGGCCCATCTTTATGAAGGTTTCTTCGATTTTCGTTTCAGGCGTTTCGAATTTTTTTGGGATTTCGCTGGGCGGGTTTCTGAATTGTATTCGCCCGCTGATGGATTCCTTTCCTTGACAAGTTCAAGGTCCATGCTTATTGTTAAGCATATGAAAGGAAATGTATTTTGGATGTAGAGAGGGAATCGGAGGTAAACAGATGCCCATTTACGAGTATAGTTGCGATCGTTGCAGTAAGATCATTGAGGTCATGCAGAAGTTCACGGACAAACCCTTATCCCGATGTCCTTCTTGCGGGGGCAGAGTCTCCAGACTCATATCCAACTGCAGCTTTCAGCTCAAAGGAACCGGTTGGTATGTGACGGATTATAAGAAAGGCGATTCGGGCTGGAAAGATAAGAGCAAAGACGAGAAAACGACCGAGACCCCGAAGAGCGAGACCAAAGCCGATTCTCAAAAGAGCGAGACCAAAAACAGCAAAGGCGCGGCAAAAACGGCATAAGGCGGGCTTTTTATTCCCGGCCTTCAGAATTTCCACAATCCCAGCACTGCCAAAAGAGTAAGCCCCACCCCGGCTATCAAAGCCCCAACCCAGCCCAAGAGGCACAGGGTCAAAACAATTACCCCGGCAATGACCACCCCCAGGGCAATGGGCCAAAGGGCGCTCTTGAGGTCCATGGCCAGAAGAAAGGCGATGAGCGCCCCGGTCCAGGCCCCGGTCCCGGGCAACGGGACCGCAACGAAAACCATCAGACCGATCCTTTCGTACTTTTTGACCAGTTCACTCCGCCGGCGGGTCCTTTCGAAAATCCAGTGAAGGACCCTTTCCATCCATTTGACCCGGGTTAAGAGTCTGCTGACCGGTTCGAGAAAGAGAAGGATAAAAGGGACCGGAAATATATTTCCGAGCAGGGAGACGAAAAAAACCCAGGGCCAGGGAAGATGCAAGACAAACATTCCTGCGGGAATTGCCCCCCGGAGTTCCCAGACGGGGGTCGCGGCCATGAGAAAAACCCACAGGTAATTCAAGTCCATCCCCTCGATTCCCCCTAGCCCTTCCAGAAAACCCAGAAAATGACCAACGCGGCCAGGATTAGCCGGTAGCCGACAAAAAGATTCAGGGTATGCACTCTCAGGTAACGCATGAGAAGGGCGATAGCTAGGTACCCTACGACCGCGGAGGAAATAAAGCCGACAGCGATCAAAAGCCAATCGTCGGGTCCCGCAGAGAGCAGGTGACGGACCTGAAGGAGGGTTGCTCCGCCGATGGCCGGAGTGGAGAGAAGGAAGGAGAACCGGGTAGAAGCTTCCCGCCGGTACCCCTGGAGCAAGCCTGCGGTGATGGTGATCCCGGAGCGGGAGACGCCGGGAAGCAGGGCTACGGCCTGGGCAAATCCGATCCCCATCGCGTCCTTCAGGGTCATCCCCTCCAGAGGGTGGGAAAGTCGGCTTCGCTTTTCGGCGTAAATCATCAGGAAACTGACGAGTATCAGGGGCAACGTGATCAGCAGGGGGTTGCGAAAAGTGCTCTCGATGGTTTTTTCAAGAAGGAACCCGACAATTCCGGCGGGAATCGTTGCCAGGATAATATAGAGAATGAGTCGCTCCTGAAAATCCTGGGCGCTCCTTTTGGCCAGAATTCTAAAAAAACCTCCGATCAGGCCCAGCCAGTCCCGCCAGAAATACCATAACACAGCCAGAAGAGTCCCCGCGTGGAGGGCCACGTCGAAAGGCAGGCTGTCCAGGAGGGGGTGGTTCCACTGGAAGAACCAGGGAAGAAGGATCAGGTGGGCGGAGCTGCTGATGGGAAGAAATTCGGTCAGGCCCTGAAGGATACCCAGAAGAAGGGCCTGAAAAGGAGGGGAGGAAAGGTCCATATTTTAGTTCTTTTTCCCCCCCGGAGCGTTAACCGGTAGGACAGGGATTCTCACCTGCCGGGCATCCTTTCTGAATCTTTTCGTTATTTTTATCATCGGTTTCGAAGGTTGAAATGTCAAGGAATTTTTCCCTCTTGCCCCCCTTCAGTTTGAGGAGTCCTTTTTCTGCTCCAAACCAAACTTGTGGCCTGAATTTCAATCACCTTTTAAACTACTTGGCAAAAACTGAAGGTAGGCAAACATTCTCGGCAGGAGGCCGTGCCATTTTGCTTGGCGTGCCGCGTCTTTATACTTCGCATGACAACCGGTCCTTCGATGGCGATAGATGCAGCCCTACCCCTTGATCCCCCGCACCCCCTTGCTGAACCTTCGCTTCTCGCTCAGGTAATACAAAACGGGGACGGTCATCCGCGACAGGAGGAGGGAGGCCACCTCACCGGCCATGAGCGAAATGGCCAGGCCCTGGAAGATCGGGTCGAAGAGGATTACCGAAGCTCCCACGATAACCGCCGCCGCGGTGAGCATCATGGGCCGGAAGCGCACGGCCCCGGCATCGATGACCGCTTCGGCCAGGTCCATGCCCTGTTGCAAGCGAAGTTCGATGAAGTCCACCAGGATGATGGAGTTGCGGACCACGATCCCCGCGCCGGCGATGAAGCCGATCATGGAGGTGGCGGTGAAGAAGGCGCCCAGCAGGCCGTGGGCCGGCAGGATTCCCACTAGGGAGAAGGGGATGGCGGCCATGATGACAATGGGGGTTTTGAAGGATTGGAACCAGCCTACCACCAGGATGTAGATCAAAACCAGGACCGCGGCAAAGGCCAGGCCGAGGTCGCGGAATACCTCGTAGGTAATGTGCCACTCTCCATCCCACTTCATGGACAGCTTTTCCGAAGTGAAAGGCTGTCGAGCCACGTACCGCTCCAGACGATAGCCTTCGGGCAGTTTCAGCTTGTCCAGGGCCTGGTTGATCTTCAGAATGGCATAGACCGGGCTTTC
Organism: Syntrophaceae bacterium; assembly: GCA_013388675.1. GTDB lineage: Bacteria > Desulfobacterota > SM23-61 > SM23-61 > SM23-61 > SM23-61. Next base: position 7,913 of record JACAEW010000217.1, read on the forward strand.
CTACACCCCGGCCACGTCGGCGGTCACATACACCACCGGCATCAGGTTCTTGTGATAGATGGACTTTTCCCCCAGGTCCTTCTCCACCCGGACGATCTCCCCCAGGGGAATGAGGTTTCCCTGCTTTCCCATCACCCGGATCGCCTTGAGGTCTTCAACCCCGGAACGTTGCTCCCTGGCGAGCCGGAGCAGGATGGGAACATCCTCCTTTTCCCTTGCCTGGTGTAGGAGGCCGGCCTCCATCCCCGAAACAGCCAGGCGCAGGGTCACGGCCACCTGCTCGGCGGTCACCCCATTCAGCGCCGCTTTTTCCTTATCCACTAGGAACCGGTACCGGGTCTGGTCGTCCTCCACATACCAGTCCACGTCCACCACTCCCTCGGTCTTTTCGAGGATGGCGCGGACTTGGCGGGCCACCTCGATCTGACGGGAGTAATCCGGACCGTATACCTCGGCCACCAGGGTCTGCAGGACGGGAGGACCCGGCGGAACCTCGGCCACTTTGATCCGCCCCTGATACCGGGCGGCTATGGGTTCGATCAGGGGACGGACGCGCTTGGCGATGTCGTGACTCTGGGCCGTTCTTTCCCCCTTGGGTGCTAAGTTGACCTGAATGTCAGCCGCATGAGGAGCCCGGCGAAGGAAATAGTGGCGCACCAGTCCGTTGAAATTGTAAGGCGACGCTGTGCCGATGTACATCTGGAAATCGGTCACCTCGGGAACTTTGCCGATAATCTCCCCAATCTCCCGGGTCAGCGCCGCGGTTTCTTCCAGGGTCGTTCCCTCCGGCATGTCCACGATGACCTGGAACTCGCTCTTATTGTCGAAGGGCAGCATCTTCACCCGGACAAATTTTACCGCTAGAAGGGACATGGCCCCCAGGAGAAGCAGGATCACCAGGAGGAGGAAGCCATACCGCCACAGGGGTTTGTGAATGAGAGGGGTCATGGCCTTTCGGTAAAGACGGGTGGTCCAACTTTCCTCTCCCTGATCGCCGCCCTTCTCCCCGCGGAGAAGCCGCAGGCTTGCCCAGGGTGTTACGATGAAGGCTACCAGTAAGGAAAAGATCATGGCTGCCGAGGCCCCCACCGGAATGGGCCGCATGTAGGGTCCCATGAGACCCCGCACGAAGGCCATGGGGATGATCGCGGCGATGACCGCGAAAGTGGCCAGGATGGTTGGATTCCCCACCTCATCCACCGCCTCAACCGCGACCTTCAAAATAGACCTTCCTCGGTTTTCAGGAAGGTGGGAATGGCGGACGATGTTTTCCACCACCACGATGGCGTCATCCACCAGAATTCCGATGGAGAAGATCAAGGCGAAGAGGGTGATCCGGTTCAGGGTGTACCCGTAGAGGTAAAAAACTGTGAGGGTCAGGGCCAGGGTCACGGGGATGGCGATGCCCACGATTCCCGCCTCCCGGAACCCGATGGCCAGCCAGATCAGGACCGCCACCGAAAAAACGGCGATCATCATATGCAGGAGGAGCTCGTCGGACTTTTCTTTGGCGGTCTCCCCATAATTGCGAGTGACCGTAAGCTGAACGTCCCCGGGGATCAGCCGGCCCTTCAGGTGATCCACCTTGTGAATGACCTGGTCGGCGATCCGGATGGCGTTGGTTCCTTTCCTCTTGGCCACGGAAATCGTAACCGCGCTCCTTACCCCCGACCTTTGGGCTTGAATATTCTTCAGAGAAGCGGACGGGCCGGACCCGAAGAGGACGTAATCGGCCGGCTCCTCGGGTCCGTCCTCGATGCGCGCCACATCCCGCAGGTAAACGGGCCGATTCTGGTGGACGCCCACGACTACCCGGGCCACTTCATCGGCGTCGGTCAGGAAGCCCCCGCTCTCCACCGAGAATTCCTTGTTGCCGGAAGAGAAGCTCCCGGCGTGGAGCTGCTGGTTGGCCTGGGTCACCATGGGGACGATCGCCGCCGGGGCGAGGCGATAGGCCGACATTCGGTTTTCGTCAAGGATGACCCGGACCTGCCTCCGCTGGCCGCCGATGATCCTAACTTCGGAGACATCCGGCACTTCCTTGATCTGGTCATGAACCTGGGCGGCGATCCGCCTCAGCATGAAAGGGCCCTGGGTATCGCTCCAGAGTGTCAGGGCCAGGATGGGAACATCGTCGATGGAGCGGGGCTTGATCAGGGGAGGGTTGGCCCCGGAAGGGATTAGGTCGAAGTTGGCGAACATCTTCTGGTTGAGGCGGACGATGGATTTTTCCTCATCCTCGCCCACATAGAACCGGACGACGGCCAGGGATTGGCCGGGGGACGAGGTGGAATATATATACTCCACCCCGGGTATCTCCCAGAGGAGTTTTTCCATGGGTTTGGTCACCCGTTCCTCGACTTCCTTGGCGGAGGCGCCGGGCATTTGGACGAAGATGTCGATCATGGGCACGATGATCTGGGGTTCCTCTTCCCGGGGGAGCAGCAGAACGGCGCCGATTCCCAGAAGGATCGAAGCGGCCACGAAGAGAGGAGTCAGTTTGGAATCGATGAAGGAATGGGCCAGTTTACCGGCCGATCCCAGTTTTTCGCTTCTCATGGAACGTAGTTTCCTTTTAGGACTAAAAGCAGTTTGGAGTTTTTTTATTTCCTCCGGACTTCAAACGGGCAACCCGGCGCGTCGCCCCTATTCTATGCGGTTTCCGTCATTCACCCGTTCCACGCCTTCCACGACGATTTTTTCCCCTTCCCCCAGCCCGGAAAGGACTTCGATGCGCTCCCCATACACCTTTCCCGTCCTGATCAGCCTCAGCCGGGCTGTCTGGGAGGAGTCGACCACAAATACCTGGAGAAGCTGGCCTCTCTGGAAGACTGCCTTATGGGGGATGGTGATGACTTCCCTCTTTCCCGCCGAGAACCGGGCTTTGCCATAAAGCCCGGACCGGAGGATTCTACCGGGCGCTTTTTTCAAAAGGCCTTCCGGTAGATCGATCTTCACCCAGGAGCTCCGGCTTGCCGGGTCTGCCGTGGGCTGGACCTCCTCTACCCGTCCGATCCATTCCCGATCCCCCAGGGCATGAATGGTGACCCGGACCGAATCCCCCAAACGGATTTTTCCGAGCCTGGATTCTTCCACTGCGGCTTCCAGGCGGTAGCGGGTATCGTCTTCCACGGTCAGAAGCGGAGTCCCCGGGGCGGCGAGCACACCCAACTCGGCCAGCTTCTGGGTCACGATCCCCCGGATGGGAGACTGAATCCGGCCGTATTCGACAGAAACCTGGGCTTGGGAAATCTCCGCCCTGGCCTGGTCGATTCGGGCCACCACCTGCTCCCTTTTGGCCTGCATGGACCGCAGCACCTCCTGGACCCGCTCGACTTCGGCCGTTTTGGCCCGGTATCGGGCCTGGGCCTCGTCGAACTCCTGCTGGCTCACGGATTTCCGTTCGAGCAGCGCCTGGTAGCGGTAAAAGGTTGAAGCCGCCAGGGACTGCTCCGCTTCCGCTGCGATCTTGGCCGAAGCGTTGGCCTGAATCATCCGTTCCGTCTCCTGGAGCATCTCCTCCGCCTCTCGCAGGCCGGCCTGGGCTCTTCGAAGCTGGGCGGCAGCCTCCCGGTTATCGATCTCCAGCAGAAGCTGTACGGCCTGAACCCGGTCTCCCTCCGCCACATGAACGGCCATAATATATCCCATGACCCGGGAGGAGAGAACGGACGTGGTTTTGGAACGAACGGTCGCCGCCGCTTCATAAAAATCTTCCTGGGGGGAAACTTTCACGGTCTCCACTTTCACCCCGGTCACGGCGGCCCCCTTCTCCGGCCGTTTCTCTTCCTTCTTGCCGCAGGAAGGAAATCCAGCCAGGAGCACAACCATGCAGAGGAGGACCATTTTCTTTTTCATTTTCATCCTCAAAATATTGGAACGCAGATTTCCGCAGATATACAGGGCGTTTAATTCCATTGCGCATGCTCGTAGGGGCGGGTTTGAAACCCGCCCCTACAGACGGGCCTTAGGCGGCGGATTGGGCATCCATATGCGCATCCTTCAAGGGCGCTTTGTCTAAAAAAACATGTTTAAAAAGCAAGTCTTTTTCCTGTTACCCATTTTGCCTTTTGAAATAGCCTTCTCAAATCCTCCCTCCGTCCCCCTTTTTCAAAGGGGGGAACGGGGGGATTTCTGCGAGTCTATTGGCAATAGATAGATGAGGAAAAATGCATCGGCCTCCTTCAAAAAGTCAAAATGAACCTTTTTTCTTATTCCGTTCTTTATCCTGTAAATCCGCTTTCATCTGCGTCCCATTCCCATCATGGGTTAAATGCCGCCACGTCGGTCAGTTTTCCCGTGGCCATGAGAACCCGGGCATAGCCGATATAATGCTCATATCTCGAAGAAACCAGATTCAAGCGCGTCCGCAGCAGAGCCGTCTCCGCCCGGAGGACCTCGGTGATCGTGGTCAATCCTTCTTTGTAGCGGTCCTGGACGATGCGCAGGGCTTCCTGGGCCTGGGTCACGGTCTGGTCCGCTAACTTCAACCGTTCCCTGGCGGATACATAATCCTGGTAGGCCTGGATCACTTCCAGGCGGATCTGGTTGGCCAGATGCTCCTGCTCCGCGGCCGCCGTGGATTGCGCCGCCCGGGCCTTGTCCAACCGGGCGCCCCGGCCGGAATCAAACAGGTTAAACGTCAGTCCCGCTCCGACGGCATAATCCGAACTGCCGCTGGTCAGGTCTCTTCCGCTGATTCCATAGCTGGAGAATAAATCCACCCGCGGGAGATAATTTCCCTTGGCGCCCCGGACCCCCTCCTCGGATAGCTTGACCGCAGAGCCGGCCCGGGCGTAATCCGGCCTGTTTTGCAGAGCCTGGCGGATCAACTCATCGGGTTCAGCCAAAAAAAACAATTTGTCGGTCAATTGGCCGGCCACCCTCCGGATAGTTTGAACCGGAGTTCCCAGGACGGTATTCAAAAATGCGTGGGCTGTGATGATGTCTCCGGAAGCCTGGACCTGTTGCTGGCGGAATTCGGAGAGCTGAACTTCCGCGGAGAGCAGGTCCGATTGGACTACCATGCCGGTCCGGAAAAGGGCCTCCACCCGCCTCCGGTCCGATTCGGCCATCTTCACCGTCTCTTCGGTGACCTCCTTGCGCTGTTGGGCCAGAAGGACCCCGAAGTAGGCCCGAAGGACTTCGAAGCGGACTTGCTGCCTCACCATCTCCCCCTGGTGGTCTGCCTGTTCCTGGCCGATGCGGGCCTGCGCCACGCGGGCGCTGGACTGCATCTGGTCGAAAACGGGCCATTTCAGGTTAATGGCGGTGCGGAAATTGTTGAGCGAGTCCGGGTTATTTAGGGAATCGACGACAAAGTTTTCAACCCCGAACCGGCTTTGCTCCAGGAGAGAGCCGAAGACGAAGACCGGGTTATTGCTCCGGGTAAAAGTCTCGCTGAATTGGAGAAGCGGCCACCAGCCGGACCGGGCCTCTCGGACCTGCGCATCCATTTCCTCCCGGGTTGAAAGAGCTGCTTTAATCCGGGGGTTGTTTAGCAGGGCCAGGTCGACGGCCGCCGACAAAGTCAGGCCCTCCGATTCTTCCCCGACGGGGGGAGGGGTGAATGACTGGGCCAGCAAAGTTTGGCCGATTTGTACATTCAGGCAAAAAATCAGAAACCCTGCGAGCAGAACTCTCGCACAGGGGCCATGCCGATCCATAATCCCTCCTCCTAAGCCTTTCGTCCAGGAATCTAAAAGCCAACCCATTTTAGAAAGACCTTTCCGATGCAGGCTTCAATCTAAGGACCAAAATCCGAAGTGGGAAGAACAGGCAGGAAATCAGACCTGGCAAAGGGTCCCAAAGCCTATTGGCTCCAGGGGGGAAGAGCTCCCTTCCCCCCTGATCGTCTTGCCGATCGGTTAGCTCCGCTCCACAAACTCCACGATGTTTCCATCCGGGTCTTTGACCATGGCGATCCGAACTCCCGGGCGAACCTCGGCCTCCGGCACCGCGAACTCGATTCCTTTTCCCCTGAGCTCGGCGCAGAGTTCGGAAAGATTCCGGATGACAAAGGTTACGTAGCGAAAACCCAGTTGTTTCTCCAAGCCGACGGCCCCCCTGGGGGGAACGGTCTTGGGTTCGATCAGCTTGAAGTCACTGGCGCCGAACCGCAACCGATGCATGGTCCCAAACCAAACGGGGGTAATTCCCACAAACTCCAGCCCCAGAATATTCTGGTAGAAATTGAGGCTGGCCTTGATGTCGCTCACCAGAATGCCCAGGTCCAGAGAGTCTTTCGCCGCTTTCATCATGATGATTTTCTCCTTTCCTAATAGACTATCCTCTTCTGAAGTTTTCCTGCCTTTTTCCCTTTCTCACCCGAGGAGAGGTTCAATTTACTAAATTCTTGCGGCAATCGTCAATCCCGCCCAAGCAAGCCCTTCTTTCCTTTCTTCTTTCCGGCCCCGTTCCCCCGAAGGACTAGGATTATAATCTTTAAAATTTTCGCCGCCTCCATTGACATTTGACAACAAAGTAATTATTTTTTTCTCAGAAAAAAATAACAATCAATAATTCCTGCTATATAGAATTCTAATGTATTTTTTTTGATCGGTAACGCGCAAGAAAACAGCGATTAAATGAAAGGAGGAAAATTGAAATGGCCCTTATTCGATGGCCGGCAGGACCGGGCGAATTATCAGAACCGACTTCGGACTTTGAACGTCTTCGGCAGGGGATGGAATGGCTGCTCGACAGCTTCACTTCTCCGACCCCCGCTTTTACCAGCCGGGTTTTCCCCTCGATCAACCTTACGGAGGATAAAGACAACTATTACCTTCGTGCAGAGCTCCCGGGGGTGAAACCCGAAGAACTGGATATTTCGGTGGTGGAAGACCAGGTTTCCATCCGCGGAGAGCGGAAAATTCCCTTGGAGAGTAAGGAATTCGGTTACCATCGACGAGAGCGGGAAGATGGGACATTCCGCAGGACTATTTCCCTCCCCATGGGGGTGGAATCCGAAAAAGTAAAGGCGGAGATGAATAAGGGGATCTTGAAAATCACCATGCCGAAGCACGAAAAAGCCAAACCTCGCAAGATTCAGATTTCTACGCCCAAGTAATAACCGGAAGGAGGGCTGGGGAAAATGGAAGAAAAGGAAATGGTTCGCCAGGAAAAAAGGGAAGTGAAAAAGGCGGGGGAAGCAATGCGGCCGGGACCGGTGTTCATCCCGGCGGTCGATATTTTGGAGAATTCCAATGAGATTATGATCTTGGCAGACATGCCCGGGGTAGATGGCAAAAACGTAGATATTAACCTGGGAAATGATATTCTTACAATCCGGGGGACCGTGAGTCCGGTAGAGGACGAAAAAGAGGTCCCGGTGTATCGGGAAATCAACTGGGGAGATTATTTTCGCCAGTTCACGCTTGCAGAAACGATCGACCAGGAAAAGATTGCCGCAAAGATGGATAATGGCGTTCTCCGCCTGACTCTTTCCAAGAAAGAAAAGGTCAAGCCCAAGAAAATTCAAGTCTCCGTCAGTTGATGAAGTGGGGAGTAATCCGCCGGGATTACTCCCTTCCATCCATCGAAAAAAAACCAGTATCCTGTTAAGCCATTATGAAAAGAAATCTATACAGGATTCTTGGTGTAAAAAAAGATGCTGATCTCGCCACCATAAAGAAAGCGTATCGCCGGGCTGCCAAACGCTTTCACCCCGATATTTCTGCGGGAACGGAAAGGCAATTCAGAGATGTCCAGGAGGCCTATGAAATTCTTTCAGACCCCCAAAAAAGGTCCGTTTACGACAGGGAAAATGTGAGCAAGCCTCCGATTCGGATGGCCTCTACCAAAACAGCTTTCGTTACTCCTCATTCCTTGGATTTTTTCGAACAATTCTTTTTCGGTCTCAAAGAGCCTTGGTTCGGTTCTTTCCCTGACATATTTGCGGAAAGCAAAAGAAGACCCGGCAGCCTGGCCGTTGAAGTCATCTTGACACCGGAGGAAGCCGAACAGGGCGGCGAGATCCTCCTGCCCGTTCAATTTGAAATTTTCTGTGAGCCCTGTCATGGAAGCGGGCGATTCGCCCGGTTTATTTGTGATCATTGTCTGGGTTCCGGGAAAGTCGGGCGGGAAACAAAAATCCGATTGCGAATCCCAGCCGGGGTGAGAAACGGTCTCGTCCAGAGAATTCCTCTATGGAATTCCGGCTATCAAGAAATCGATCTAACCCTTACCTTTCTTGTACGTCCGAATTAGCAATTCTATCTTCCTTTCATTCCGGTAGCTTCTCCCTTTCAGAACCTTTAAAAGGAACGAGCCGGGAAACGATTCAATTTTTGAGGGGAGAAGCATTCGGCAAAACCATTTCGGGGGTGAAAATGCTGCCAAAATATACATTATCAAAGGATTGCAAACCTTCCCCGAAGGAAGCTTTCATCGCCCATCTCACAACGAATACGGTTTACCCGGGAAAGCTCAAAGACTGTTGTTGTTCGGCTGGCCCATGCGCAGGGGGCCGCCGCGGGCTGTCGGCCAGAGCACGCAGTTGCCGGCGGACCCGGGAACGGTGAAAACATCCATGCCGTGATCGAAGGTCTGGATAAAAATTTCCAACTGACCGTCCCCATCGAGGTCGTAAACCGCCGGGGCAGCGGGAGCGCCGTTTCCGTTTCCGTTCCGGCCGGGGTTGGGGAGAGGTATGTCATGGAGAAGCCTGCCGTCTGCCCCCAAGATAACCAAATATCCCGAGTCGAGAACATTAGGGTCCCCGTAGGTTGCGAAGATGACCTCTGGCGATCCGTCCTGGTTGAGGTCCGCGACGGTTGCCTCGGTGGCATACATTACCGTTTTCGCGTGGGTGTAGTTGAACCGCCAGATCTCTTTCCCATCGGCGCTGTAAGCCCGCATATACCCGTCATTCAGGGAGACGATGATCTCCGGACGGCTGTCCCCCTGGATGTTGACCGTAGTTGCTGCCGGGATGCCCATGGGGGGGTACCACCCGCTTACCTGGATGGGGGGACCTCCTCGGGGCAGTGTCTCCCATCCGGCTTTGCGCATGGCCGAGCGGCTGCCATCGCCATGGGACCCTTCCAGGACCATGATGGCATAGGCCTGAGTCTCGTAAGGCTCATTTTTCTCCACGTTCGGGACCGCGAGCACTTCATTCTTACCGTCGCCATCCAGGTCGACGATGTTCGGGGGGGAAGCGGTCCACTGCAGCCATTCCTGCCGGCTCGGGTGTGGCCATTCGCCGGTATGCAGGTGGTAGTGGTTTTCCTCGACCTGGGGATCGGCCCAGCGAATGAACTGTCCCCAGGTCATACGATTGCCCACATAGGGACTTGTACGGTTGGTAAACCAAGGGGAAGCGTTAATGGCCACACCATTGAGGTCGAAGGCCTGGATTAAATGGTTGTCATAGGTGACCACGATTTCGAAGCTCGGGTCGTCGTCGATATTGCCCACGCCCACATTGAGTCCATAACAGCCGTAGCCGGAATGGCCCGGTCCGTTGCGGTCGGCATCGCCGCCTTCGCCGGTTCGGTTGTTGTAACGCGGCCATGCCGGATAGCTGAGGCCGGGAGGCTGAAAGAGTTTACCATCGCTGGAAAACACGAACACCTGAGCCCCGCCGTTTGACGTGCTTTGGGTTTGGGTGGTGGTGGCGATGATTTCGATCAAACCGTCCCCATCGAGGTCAGCGGCAGCCAGCCCGCGAACCTCCGGGGATTGCCCGGCCGTGGTCGTATCGGCCGGCCACCCCGCCTTCAGGACCAATGCCTTGTTTTTCCACTCGTAGGCGTAGACCTGGGAGCCTTTTCCGAAGATGATTTCCACGATGCCATCCCCTTCCAGATCAACCACTACGTGGGGGGCGTATACGCGCCCACTGCCCGCATCCGCCTGGGAGAGCAGAGTGCCGTTGCTTCCATAGATATAGACTGAATAATAGGCCGCGATGATCTCCTTCTTTCCATCCCCGTCCAGATCGGCGACAATCGGGGAGGCAAACCAACTGGTCTGACCCCTCAGGTTCATCCGAAACTGGGGCCTGGCCACCTCGCCTCGGCTGCTTCCGGTTGAACAAACGGGATTGCGCCCTCCCCCGGTGGCGCTTCCGCCGCTAGGGGGCGGGGTTCCTCCTCCTCCCAAGGTCCCGCCGGACCCTCCGCTTGAGCTCGGGCTGGATCCTTCCCCTCCTCCGCCGCCGCAGTTCACCAGGATCGTCCAAAATACTAATAGACCCAATATTCCGATGCTCGTAAATAATCTTCGCATGCTGTTTTCCGTTTCCGAAGGCTTAATGGCCCATCTATGAATATCCCATCGATGAAATGAAATTCAGCCAGATCATAACCAGGCTGCTCGTTCGCCCGTCCTCTGATGTCCCCGAAGGAAACCTAAATTTTTCATCCTAAGGAAAACCCGCGAAAATAAAAGGCCCAATCCCCCAGGTGAAAAATAGGAAATCCTTTCCGCTTGTCGGTTCATGATCAAGAAGAGTGCCAATCATCCCGAAAATTTATTCGAATGATTTCGAGGGATAATATAAATTTACGAAGAAGATGTGAAGGAAAAACCCTACTGGAGGCACGGAAAAGACCCTGCAGGATAGGATCTAACCTCTTAGGGATCAGTTCCCAGCCGCTTGCGGCGGGTTACCCCTTCATTTGTCGTATATCCTCCAGTATGGGATTTAGGTACTTTCGGAATTGGGCGGGGTTTTCGCTCATTGGGAAGTGGCCTACCTCTTTCATGATGGTCACCTTAACACCCGGTATGGTCCTCGCGGTGCGAAGGGTGTCTTCGGGCTGGCAGGAAAAGTCGTATTCTCCGGTGAGTAAATAGAGCGGGCAGGCGGCGGTGTCGATCCCGTCCAGCTTTCCTCTTAGGTCGGCATCCACCCGGTAAAAAAAGAGGTCCCCCCGAAATACGCCGGGGCCGCCCTGCATGTATTGCCAGAGGGTCTCATGGCGGTGCTCATCAGGGCTTTGCGGAGCGATCAAGCCGGATATTAAGGCAGCGCATACCTCACCCCCATGGACATTGCTTCGATGAAGCCAGCTCGTGTCGTACCAGGGCTGCTGAAAGTCCGCCGATTCCAGGCCGATCAAGGCCCGGAATTCAGAACCATGAGCATGAGCGAGGTGGAGAATGATTCGGCCACCGATGGAACACCCCATGGCCACGGGGCGCTCCAGCCCCAGGGCCGCGCAGAAAGCCCGAATGGTCGCCACATATAGCTCGGTGGTGAGCCGGTATTCGCGCTTTTCCCACCCTGCCGGGGGATAGGACTTGCCGTGCCAGGGCAGGTCGAAAGCGATCACGCGGAAATCCTTTGTTACCGCCTCATCGCACATCAGGTGGCGGAATTGGCGCGAGTCGGCCCCGGCGGTGTGCAGGCACACCAGGGGAATCCCCTGTCCTGCTTCTTCGAAATAGACCCGGCAGTCCTCCTCCATGATCCGAATTTTCATATACCGCCCGATGATGGGCTCAAAAAGGGGTTTCACACTCATCGGTCACCTCCTTTTCGCGGTAGAGCCAGGATATCCTTAATATACTGGAGATTGGCCATGAGAGGATGGAGGTTACCTTCCAGGGTCATCTCGCCCCGCTTCGCTAGGGCGAAGATATCGTGCCATCCCGGCGGGGGAGGATCCTGCCACAGGGCCTCCCAGCCTTTCGCCGAGCCGCGCACCGCGAATACCCAGGAACACAGCAAGGGCAATCCCTTTAGACATTCACGGACCCTTCCCTCTTCAATTCGCAGCAGAAAGGGAACGGTCCCGATCTGTACCAGGCAAACCGCCGTCAGATTCCGACCCCGCCAGACCAGATGGGCGTCCGAATTCACTCCCATTGGAACTGCTCGCTCAAATCGACCGCAGAGTTCTTGCTCCAGGCCTACAAGGGAATCCTTTGAATCCTCCGGCATAGTCTTCCTCCCTGGTACCTGTTTTCCCCTTGGAAATAGCCATACAAAATCTCCCCCTCTCCCCTTTTTCCAAAGGGGAACGGGGGAATTTCTGCTTGCTAATCGTTCCATCTATTCGGGGCTTTCCCGGGCACAAATCTGCATCATCTGCTTATGCTTCACTTCTCACTTCGACCCCCGCCAGCTTTTCCAAAGGCCGGATGACCGCGGGATGGTATTTCTTGCTCTCCCCTGCAGCCCCGGCTGCAATGTATTGCTGGGCGGATAGGGCCGCAAATTGAAGGGGAATACGCAATTTCGTTCCCGTTGACAGCGCCAAATCCAAATCCTTTAACATGTAATCAACGGGAAAGACTCCTTCTTCGAACTTCCCCTTCAGGACGCTATTCTTGTAATGGTTCTGGAGCACAAAACTATTTCCCGACCCGCTGGAGAGGGCCTCAAAAAGGATATCCGGCTTAACTCCCGCCTTCACCCCCAGAACCAAGGCCTCCGCCAAGGCGCAGGTCGTGACCGCCACCATGATATTGTTCACGATTTTCACCACTTCCCCGTTCCCGATGTCCCCTACGTGGTAAATATCTGTCCCCATGGCCGCCAGAATCGGGCGGGTTCGGTCGAAAACCTCTCTTTTCCCACCCACGTAAATCACCAGCGTACCGGCGACGGCGGCGGGTACCCCGCGGGCCACGGGAGCATCGAGCATCTCGGCTCCCTTCTTTTCAAGAAACTCGGCAATTTCCCGGGTGGTAATAGGGTCGATCGTGCTCATGTCGATAAGGACAGACCCCTTTCCGATTCCTTCCGCCACGCCGCGTTTCCCAAGGACTGCCTCCCGCACGTGAGCGGAAGCCGGCAGCATGGTAATCACCACGGGGCATTTCTCCGCCGCCTCTTTGCAGGATGCAGCCGTTCCGGCTCCCTCAGCTTTGAGCGGCGCCATTCTTTCTGCGACGATATCGAACACCGTAAGGGGAAAGCCCTTTTTAATCAAATTCCTGGCCATGGGTCCTCCCATGGCTCCCAATCCAATGAATCCGATGTTTTGCATTTCCCCCTCCTGCAAAGGGTGAAAAGATCTTATTCCTTTTGCGCAGGATTTCGCCCCCCAAGGCACCTTCGAGCCGTATCCGTGGCAAGGGCGATTCACGAAACGCCCCTACATCATGCTTTCGAGATCGATTTTTACCCCCAGCCGCCATAATTCTTGAAAATTTACCCTTGCGAGCAAAGCAAGACCGTCATCCCGGCGATGTCTGTTTTCCCCGGTATTTTCCAAATCCTGGCCCCTTTGCCCGACGGCTGTCTTTTATCTTCTCCGAATTATTATGTCAATACTTTTTTGCCCCTGGGCCCACTGCAGACCCTTGCTGTTGTAGGGGTCCCGGGATAAGGTGTTTGTTCAAAAAAAGGCCTATGTCGAGGAGGCTTCATGAAGAAAAAATAAGGATTAATAATCCTGTCATCAGGACCAGGCAGCCTAGCCATATAGTCTGGACCTGCTCGCGTTCATTGAAGAAGAGAACTCCCACTAAGAGAGTGACCGGAATTTCGATCTGCTTAACCGCCTCCACGTAGGCGGCTGCGGCGCGGGTGTAGCCGATGGTCCCAAAAATGGTGGAAGTAGCGGCAAATAGGCCCATGGCCAAGAAGGGACCGAGATACCGGGGAAGAACCGGGAGGTAGCGGGCCGAATTCTTGATCACCAAAGGGAAGGACAGGAGGGAGGCGAAAACATAGTTCGTTAGCGTACAGAAGTAGGGGTCGCCGAGCAGGGCTGTCTTTTTGAAAAGAAGGATGGTGGGGGTAATGGTCAAGGCTGAAAGAAGGGCAAAACGCATCCCCCTTTCCCGAACAAGAAGAAGGATAGGTTCGGCCAGGGATAGGCGGGCTTCGCGCACATTGAGCAGGTAAACGCCAAAAAGACTGACCAGAATTCCGGCAAAGCCGACCAGAGTTATAGTTTCACCCAAAAAGATAATTCCAAAAACGGCGAGTAAAACAACCTGGAGTTTCCAGATGGTTACGGTTACTGAAATCTCGCCGTACTTGAAGGATTTGGAAAGCAGGAGAGTTGAAAAGACCTGGGAAAATCCGGCTAGGAAGGAGTAGATCCAGTAATCCACTCCCACACGGGGAAACCCGACAATCCAGCTTGCCGCTAGGGCGAAGGGAAGAAGGAAAAAAAACCTTCCCCAAACATTGATGTATTCATCCAGACTGTGTCCCAGGTTCTTCATGACCGCGTTTCGACCCACCTGGCACAGCGCGGACGCGATCGAAAATATCCACCACATGGATAGCCTCTATTTTAAAGGATTCTTTTGGCCCATTTCAACACTCTCCGGAGCCAAGGGCCGACCGGCTCATCGAACCCTTTAGCGAGAGCGCCCGGCGGAAAAGGGGCTATAGAGAGCATAGCATCAAGACCCCAAGAAGGTCGAATAGCCGAAAACAAAAAGAATCAGGATCAGGAGGACGATGAGAGCGAGGCGAAGAAATCGGACCGGCATCCGGCGGCTCACCCAAGGACCGATTACGGCTCCGGTTATGGAACCGGAAAGAACCAGGAGGGTGATGGGTATATGAATGTGCCCGACCCCAAACTTGGCCCAGATGGTGCCCAGGCTGGTAATAAAAATGAAAAGAAGGGACGTTCCGATGGCCACCCGGAGGGGGATTTTTAGAAAGTAGATCATAAGCGGAACAGTGATGAAGCCGCCGCCGACACCCAACAAACCGGCCAAGGCCCCTACTCCCAATCCGGTGGCGATGCCCAAAGCCAGGTTGAAATCTCCCTTCCGGTAGCCTTCGAACTCGAGCGGCGCCGGCAGGAATAGAATGAGGGCCCCTAAAGCAACCACAAAAAGATAAATTACCCGGAGGACGAAAGGGGAGAGGGGGACGGAGAGAAAAGACCCCAGGAGTCCTCCAGCGATCCCCGCTAATCCAAGAAAAAGGCCAACTTTGAAATCTACCATTCCTCCCCGGTAATGGGAAATCGTGCTGGTCGCCGAGGTTACCAGAACATGGACCAAGTCCGTTCCAGTAACCAACTTCAGGGGGACTCCTCCCAATAAGGTCAACAGGGGCAACATGATCACGCCCCCTCCCAAACCGAGCAAACCCGAGCAAAACCCTCCGGCCAAGCCAATAAAGGGCAAAGCAACCCAGACAATATTGTCCATCCTTGCTATTTCACCCCAAACTAAATCTTGGTTATTCGAGCAACCTGAAGAATCACCCGAGGAAGAAAAAGGGACCCTCCCAGCCCTTTCGGAAGACCTCCCCACAAAACGTACTCAAGACCTTTTTATCTAATCTATTCCGTTTGTTTAGGGAATTCAAGAAAACATATTCCCGATATCAGAAGGAATGGGGCTGGGCGGGTACTCGCGATTTTTTTAGCAGCCGACAAAAAGATCAGAAGCTATAAGGGTTGGAATCAGCCCGAGGAAGTGAAAAACGAATCCTTAAAAAGTCGGTCCGGTTAAATCGAGGAAATTTTCTTTCTCCTGGCATTTAGCGCAAATCTCATGGGTCACACCGGGTTGCCCCCTTCCCGCATTATCGTGTGGCACCAAGCGCAGCCCTCGCGGAGGGGCGGATTACCCCGGGCCGGGATTTTCTGATGGAAACTTGTCGCCTCCCCTTTTGGAAACAAGAATTACTGTCTCCAGTTCCTCCTGTGGCCTTTGGCAGTCGTTAGAAATTGCCCAAAGGGCTTTGGCTACTCCGGGAGATTCGACATATCCCAGGTGGCCTGGGCGGCTTTCTTCTGTTCGTAATTTTTTTGAACCAGAAGGGACTCTGCGTTGGTCAAACGGGAAATGAGCTGAAAATATCGCAAGGCAGCTTTCGGAACCCGGCTCTCCTGCCCGCCGTCGAATAGAGTAATATAATCCTCCCCATTTTTGGCGTAAAAGACCTTTCCCTTGGAAAAAGGAATCATCAGGCTCGGGCGCACGACTTTGCACCTCCACCAATTGGCCATTTCTAAAGGTCCTCTACTTTCTGCGGTCCCTCAACCGTCCGAGGGGGAAAGCCAGGGAGGGCCAGAAAGGAGGTCCGGAACCTTTTTTCAGATCCCGTACCTTCTTTTGAAGCTGTAAACCGTGGGGCGGCTAACCCCCAGCATCTTGGCGGCCTTTGAAATGTTATGGCGGCATGACTCCAGGGCATCGATAACCTTTTGTTTTTCGATCACCCTGCGTCCGTTCCCATCCGTGGACGATCTTGTCCTTTCCCCGGGCGCTTCCGGATTGGGGAGGTCCAAATCTTTGGGTTGGATGGAATGATGGTTGGCCAAAACCACGGCTTTTCTGATTTTATTGTTGATCTCCCTCACATTCCCGGGCCATTCATATTGGCCCATGGCCCTTAATGCCTCTTCGGAAAAATCCCGGAGCAACCCGGTCTCCCAGCAGGCCTTTTTCAGAAAATGTTGGGCGAGAAGGAGCTTGTCTTCTCCCCGCTCTCTTAAGGGAGGGAGTTTTATGGTGAAGGCATCCAGCCGGTAATACAGATCGGGCCGGAACTGGCCCCGGGTCATGGCCGCCTGAAGGTCCGTGTTGGTCGCGGCGATGAAACGAACATCGATTTTCTTTCCATTCACCGCTCCGATTCTCTCGATGACCTGGTTTTCCAGGAAGCGAAGGAGCTTGGCCTGCAGGGCGGGGGATAGTTCGGCGATCTCGTCCAGGAAAAGGGTCCCTCCGTCGGCACATTCAAACTTACCGATTTTACGAGAATAGGCGCCGGTGTAAGAACCCTTTTCATAACCGAACAATTCGGACTCCAGAAGATTTTCCGGTATAGCCGCACAATTGATGGGGACGAAGCCCTTATCCTTCCGGGCGCTCCTTTGATGAATGGCGAGAGCGGTCAGCTCTTTTCCCGTCCCGCTTTCCCCCAGGATGAGAACGGGCACGTCCGTGGGGGCGACCTTGCGGATCTTGGCATACACCTCTTTCATGGCCTGGCTGGTCCCCACGAAATCCCGAAAATCATCGCAGGAGGATTTTTTCATCAGGTCCGTTTCCAGGAGATCGATCACCTGGCGGATTTGACCGGCCGATAACTTTTCCACTTGAGAATGGAGCTTCTTCAGAAGGTAGGTCTTTTCGTGGTACTCCGGGTAGGTCGTGGAATGAAAGTCGAGGTTCCAACCGCATCGGGTGCACTGCGGGGGAAGCGGGGATTCTGCATGACCACAATAGGGACACTCCCTCAAATTTTTCAAATGCTCGGATAGGTATCCCCATAGTTTGACCTTCGACGAAGAATCGAGGCCGGAAAAAACAACCGCCACCCCGGACGGGTCTTTCCGAACTGTTTTTCCGCTGTGGTCAAAATAACCATAGCCGGGCAGGTCGTATTTCAGGAAAAGAGAATCCCCCTCCCTGACCGAGGGGAATTGCCCCCTGATTCTGATGAAGGCCCCATTCAGGCTCAGGTCGGTGAAAGCGGCGCTGGACCCGGAAAACCTACCATTCAGAGTTACCGGAAGATCAAGCTTGGCTCGGGCGAAGAAGCGCATTTGGTAAGTCCTTTGAATGAATGATTTGACAAAATGGAATGATCTGGGGCCTTTGGTTCACGCCTTATTCACCCCTGCATAGCCAAAATCATGCCATGAGTGTAAAGGAGGACCTGACGAATAAGTATTTAATAATAATCGGGAAAATACGGTTATGGGATGAAGATCCGCTGGTTTTTAACAAAAATGGTGGGTTCAAGCTATGGACCGGTTTCCCCATCTTTTGTGAGTCCTTTCCATATCTGGACCCTATCCGGTCTTTCTTTGATGGGGGGATGGGACCCCGCCATTCGCCTTTTTTTGGAACGGCGGATTATCAAAATAAGGAAAAACCAGCCCCCCCGGGAATCCCCAGGGGATTCACATTCTAAGGGTAGGATGAAGTGGGAGAGTCGGAGCCGGGTTCAATCCGGGTTTTTGAGGACCTGCCCGTATCTATCTGGATACCCAGCTTCTTGACCTTTTCGTGAATGGTCTTGTAATCGATCTGGAGCAAACGCGCGGCTTTTGCCTTATTGCCACCGGTTTGTTTCAACACCTGGTCGAGTACCTCCCTTTCCACGGCGGTGATGCTCTGCTGGAGAATTTCCTTCAAAGACAAATTCTTCCAGGGGGCTCCCTGAACCTTGGGGGTAAAGGCCATCCCCGGAACATCCACCCGCTTCAGTTCCAGGTGCTTTTCGGTGATCAGGTCATCGGCCAGAAGGGCGGCGCGGCGAATGATGGACCTGAGCTGACGGACGTTGCCGGGCCAGTTATAGTTAAAAAGAACATTGATGGCCGATTCGGAGAATCCCTTGATCTGCTTGCTCAGTTCCTTATTGGCGTTATCCAGAAAGCGCTTGGCCAGGTAGGGAATATCTTCTTTCCGCTCCCGGAGCGGAGGGATGTAGATGGTGAATTCGTTCAGCCGGTAAAAGAGGTCCCGCCGGAAGGACCCCGAAAGGGCCAGCTCGTGCAGGTCTTGATTGCTCGCCACCAGCAGCCGCACATCCACCTGGATGGGTTTGTTTCCCCCCACCCGGTAAACCTTCTTTTCCTGGAGGACCCGGAGGAGCTTGGCCTGGGAGCCCAGGGGCATGTTGGAGATTTCATCGAGAAATATGGTCCCCCCCTGGGCCACCTCGAATTTCCCCGGCTTTTGGATCTCGGCCCCGGTGAAAGCCCCCCTTTCGTGACCGAATAGTTCGCTCTCCAGCAGGGTTTCGGGAATGGCTCCGCAATCGACCGGGATGAAGGGTCCCTTAGCCCTGGAACTGGAATCGTAAATGGC
The DNA here is from genome assembly GCA_013388675.1 of Syntrophaceae bacterium. GTDB lineage: Bacteria > Desulfobacterota > SM23-61 > SM23-61 > SM23-61 > SM23-61. Next base: position 26,618 of record JACAEW010000217.1, read on the forward strand.
CCTGGCCACCACCTCTTTTCCGGACCCGGTTTCTCCGATAATGATGACCGTAAAATCCGATTGGGCCACCCGGTTGACCTCCGATACCAAGCGGGATACTGCGTCGCTGGGCCCCATCTTCTCCTGAAGGGGAGAGCTGCCTTTGAGCTGGTTGGACAGATCGCGGACCTTCAGCTTGAGCTCCCGCTCGGCCAGGGCCCGGTGAACGACCCGAATCACTTCATTGTTATCAAAAGGTTTCGAAAGGTAATCATGGGCCCCGGCCTTGATAGCTTTGACCGCCCCCCGGGAATCGGCATGGGCAGTGATGAACACCACGGGCAGTTCCTGGTCAAGCTCGCGAACCTTTTTCAGGACTTCCATCCCGTCCATTCCCGGAAGCATCATATCTACCAGAAGCAAATCCGGTGATTCGGACTGAATGGTTTTTAAGGCCTTTTCCCCATCATAGACGGTCAGGGCTTCGAACCCCTCCTTCTTCATCAGGTCGGAGAGGATCATGCAAATGCCCTTATCATCGTCAACGATAAGAATACGTGCTTTTTTCTGGTTCATTTTCTCCTACCTTTTTGATCCGAAGTTCCTGGGGAATCCATGTGTTCGGCGCCATCTTATCCGAACCCAGGTTGAATAGTCTTGCATGAAATCAATTGGATCGTAAACCGAGCTAACCCGGGTCAAGGGCCGGGCTCTTGAAAATCCCGAAAAAACGGGGTACCGGGGGGTGAAATTCCATCCGGTGCCAAGCCCGGCGGCAAGAACCCAAGCCTCATGGAAAGGCAAACTTTAAGATTCCCCCCCCAAAAGAGCCGAGAGGGCTCCTGAACGAAAGCAATAATTCATCCCCTTGAAACGGCAATATACGGGAAGAAAATAATCAGCCGGCTCCCCTTTTATTTACCCCTCCGAACAAAAAAGCCGATAGGCTGCCCCCCGGAAAACCTCTACCCAAAAAATTGACATTTTTATGGGAAAATAACCATGGAATTGACGCTATTATTTTAAAAAACTATCTCTTTTTTCTCTGGAAAGAGACCCATATAGATATAACTGTTTAGATTTTTTAATTTTTATAGAAGAAGAAGGAAGCTAGCCTTTCTCCCCGCGATCCTTAATTTGCAAGCTAGATGCCAGATATTGCCCGAAATCCATATATTCTGAGCCCCTAGTAAAACTCCTGATTCCGGAAAAAAATCTCCTTCCGGGCAACCCCGGTGAACGCCGGGGTGACCCGGAATCTCGATTCTTGAAATTAAGCACCCCGGTTTTCGTAGGAATGACTGGGTAAGTAACCTTTCGAAAGGAGTCTTTTGAATGGATAAACCGCGAGACTTTTAATGGCGTAAAATAATTCTGGCTTGGACTTAGGTCGGTCCGGGCGTTTGGGACTTCGGAAAATCCTTTTTTTCCCCCCTTTCTGGGGGGGGACCACTCTGGCTGACCGGCAACAAGACAGTGACCGTCGTTCCCTTCCCAACCTGGCTTTCGATGGCAATGGTCCCTTTGTGCTGGTGAATGATGGACTGACAGATGCTTAAACCCAACCCATACCCGGTCTCCCTGGTGGTATAAAAAGGTTCGAAAAGGCGTTCCTGCTGTTCCTTGGGTATTCCCTCTCCGTTATCGATAATTTGGATCTCCACTCTGTCCCGGGAAGGGAGAAGGCGGGTCTCCAGGATCACCTTTCCTTCATTGGAAACGGCATAGATGGCGTTAATGAAGAGATTCAAGAAGACCCGTTCTAAGTTCTCCCGGCTGGCCATGATTTCGGGAAGACGTTTGTCCAACCGGGTTTCAAAGGCCACCCGGCAGGGAGCGCTTTCGAGTTTGCTCATCTTCCACATGCTCAGGAGGACCTGGTGCAGCTTGATGGGTTTGAAGTCCAGAAGAGATGTTTTGGTGTAATCCAAAAATTGTTTGGTTAAGTCCTGCGCCTTTTGAGAGTTTTCGAAGATCGTCTGAACTTTTTCTCGGGTCGCCGGGTCTAGATCGACGTTTTCCAGACAGAACTGAGCACAAGAACTGATGACGCCAAGAGGATTTCTCAGGTCATGGAGGAGCCCGGCGGCAATCATCTTCCCTTCCCTTTCTTTGCGGGAAGCCTCATAGTGCCTGTTCTCCAGTTCCCGAATCAAAGCCGAAGCCCTTACCAACTGTTCCACCAGGGAGCGATTTTCTTTTTCTAACCCCTGAAGAGCTTCGCGGACGGACTTTCCCCGACTTCCGGCCGGCTTCCTTTCCCGGTGCTCTTCTGGCAAGGGACTTTTCTTTTTCACCTTTTCGGTCAAATTTATCCCTTCGATCGGACCCGGATCGATGCCCGGCTTGGGAGGGCGGATCTCGTTTCCAAAGATTCTAAGGGCCCATGAAATCCTTGGCAGAGTCCACAGCGTCTATTTTATTATCTACCCGAACGGACATATAGCAAAAAAAACGAACCCTTTGCTTTACCTAATTAAGAAGGGGACCATTCATTGCGACGCTTTGCCTGCCGTCGGAATTTCGCCAACCCTCGCGTTCCTCCCAAAGAACCCGCCAAAAAGGCTTTAATGGGTTTATAATCATCAAAGCTTCATATCGTCAATCGCATGCTATCACCAAAAGTGAAGAAAAGCAAGGGCAAAAAGAAACTTTTGGGCCGGAAAAACCCCGAAAGGAAGGGGAATCTGGGATCCCTCAAATATTGGGAGCTATTTTCTCATGGCCCTAAACAGTTACAATCTTTTTGATTCGCTGCAAATCATCGGTTATCATAAATGAAGGGCGGAAAAACACCAAGTGTCGATAGTGGCGGTTTACGGACCGCCCCCACGCCGGCCTGGTTAAGCGAACATTTCCTTCCAGCCAGCATATATGGATTCATAGGGGGCTGAACGCCCGAATCGTCTCCATAAATTTCCTAGCTTGATTATACTAGGCGATAAGGAGGTAGGAATGGGTTTAAATCACAAGGATGAGCGGGCGACCCACAAAATCTATTGGGAAAGCCTGGAAAAGACGGAGCCCAACGAGGTTTGCCGCAGGACCGGGGCTTCCTACCGCCAGGATCGGAAAGGATACCTTCTCCCTGTCCTGAACCAAAAATATCTGATCCTGCCGGGGGAAAAGCGAATGCTCTGTATGCGGGGAGACCTCTGCGAGGAAGAATCCTTACGCGATTATTTCTTCCTCATGGTCTTACTTTATCTTTTGCATGGTCAAGGACAAGATCCCACCCATACCTGGATCAGCGAAAAGGAGCTTAAGGGGGGCACCACCTTCTTCCGGGGGCCTCATGCCCTAAGAACAGAGGAATTGACGGAGACTTTTGGAAAAGACCCGGAGGGTTTCTTGCAAGTGGGGAAGAGACTGGGCGGGGTAGAGCTTCTCTTCGGTGACAAGGCGTTTGCCTTGACCGTCCTTCCAAGAGTCCCTCTCGCCTACCTTCTGTGGAAAGAAAGTGAGGAGTTTCCGGCCCGAGTCAATGTCCTTTTTGACTCCACAATCCAGAAGCACTTTTCCCTGGATGGAATCTGGTGCCTCGTGGCTGAGGTGAGCCAGCGCCTCCTGGAAGCCAGAAGTCGGTGAAAGGCAAAATTGCCTACATCGTTGCCGACCTGGAAGGGTCCACCGGGGCCTGGACCAAGGCCCACACCCTTCTGAGAACCCCCGAGTGGCAGGAAGCAAGGGTCGAGCTGACCCGGGATATAAATGCGGTGACTGACGCCCTCTTAGCCAGAGGAGTCAGGGGCGTGGTGGTCAAAGACTTCCACCGGACGGGTTATAATATCATACCCGCCTATCTGGATAGGAGGGCCAAGCTGGTCTCCGGCTATTATACCGGGCCGGCAGTCGGGTACGGTAATTTGTATGGGGCCGATTTCGCCCTCTTTGTCGGCCTCCACGCCGCAGGGGGGAATGAAAACGGGTTTCTGGCCCACACCCTGACCAGCCGGATAGCCGAAATCCTGGTAAACGGAAATAGGGTCTGCGAATCCGAGCTCTTTTCCACGGTTCTTTCTTCCTTTGAGGTGCCGGTGGCCTTTTTTTCCGGCTGCCCGGCCGCTTGCCGGGAGGTAAAGGACAGGATGGATTGGGTGGTCACCTGCGCCGTGCCCAAAGACCTTTCAATTTACCAGGACCCGGATAAAAGGAAAGAGCATATCCAGAGAGCGAGGGGAAGCCTGCGAACCAGTGTGCTGGAGATGCCCTGGGTGGAGGGACTGGCGCTCTTTGCCATGAAACCGCCTTTTGATTGTGAGGTGATTTTCCAGGAAGAAAAAGAGGCAAATCGAATGAATGCTTGGGGCTTTCCCCGGGAGGGAAGGATCATTCGTTTCCACGCCGAAGAATTTCTGGAAATGTATGAAAATCTTCTAAAGATCGCTTATTTTCCCAAATTGGCCTACGCCCTCCGATATCTGGTAATTCCCCTGACCCGGGTCGTATGGGGAATCCAATCTTTAAAACACCTCTAACGCTTGCGGATTATGGGAAGCAAAGAATTCCGCATTCCCCATTTCGATTGCCGAATTGGGCAGTCCCACATTCCCCTTGATTTTCCAGGCGTTTCTTTTTATCATAGAAACATAAACGGGGCGTAGCGCAGCCTGGTAGCGCACTTGCTTCGGGAGCAAGGAGTCGCTGGTTCAAATCCAGTCGCCCCGACCAATGAAATCAATGGGGTTAGCCCTACGGCGAAGTAAGGGCCATCCCTTTCGGTAGCGGGTTCGGAAGCGGATATTTTGCGGGCCTAGTTTGTGGATTTTGGAAACCTGGCCGATGGGGGTATGGGAAAAAGGGGGAAGACCAATGGCCTTCCCCTTTTTTTTCGATGCCAAAATCTGGCCAGAAAGAAACTCTCAAGTAGAGAGAGGACTTCTTCCTACGGTTGACACGATTTCCTGAGAGGTGTAGTTATCAAAACCGAACTCGAAGCTCGGATATAATTTTCATTCCTCCAATTTTGCTCAGCTGCGGAGATTGGCACGCTCTCCACTATTAGGAATGCCCAGCTAATGCGATGAAAATTGGTGATGCTTCCCAGGATTTAATTACGTTTGCCCTAAAGATAAATGGCCAATCTCATACTGACGAAGAATCGCATGACCTTTGAGAAAATCTAACTATCGCACCAAAGTAAAGGGTACAATTCCCCAGTCATTACAAGAGAAATACATATTTTTCCCTTCCTGGGTGCCGCTGGGATTTTTGAAAAAAGTCCCACAAGATTCGATTCCCCAATTTGTTTTCTGCCACTTACTGCAGACCATGTCCCCTTCAATGCGGCTTTTGCCGGTATCGGCATAAACCGGTCCTCCTCCCTGCCAGGCAAATTCTCCATTCGACTTACGATCAAGAAACCATTGCTGGCCGTCAAAACCAAATCCTGTCAACTTTGCTCCGAAAAAAAGTCTTCTAATTTCATCCCCGGTTAATTGGTTTTCTGGGAAAGCAGGGAAATATCCCGAGGGCGTCCCCGGCAGTCCCGCTTTGATTATCCCCTCGGCATACCGGTTCGCAACGCTTTGGTCCTTGAAGGGGAAGAAGAACATGACCAAAGGCAGTTTTTGTTTGATGGTCCACCCTTTTTGGTAGATCTCCAATGCTTGACGGGCCTCTTTCTCCCGGCCGAGCAGCCCATAGATAGATGAAAGCCAGGCAGCCCAGCCGGTCAAATCAGGATTTATTCGTTGGGCTTTCTCCATCAACGTTGCCGCCTCTTCCAGGTTCCCCAGGCAGAATTGGGCGATCCCAAGTTGAATTAAATAGCGGGCCGGGTTATGAGGATCGAGGCGCAGGGCGCGATTGAAGAAGTCGATTGCCGTCCTCGGTTTACCGCTGAAATTCATGACAAAGCCCATCCCGAGATTGCAGGAAGGATCGTTGGGATCTAAAGCGAGCGCCCTTTGCTGTTCGGATATTGCCTTGTCATGCTGACGTCGGAATAGGTACAGCATGCCATTAACATGATGCGCAATGGCCGATGGATTTTTCATGGCTAGCTCAAGATACTCCCTAACCCGCAAACGCGCCTCATTTATGTTGATATCCAATCCCTTCCAGAATCCGACAACATACGTGCCTGTCCAAAGAGCAAGAGCCAATTCCCCGAATGCCCGCGCAAAGTTTGGATCAATTTCGGTCGCGTTTTTATAAGATTGAACCGCCTTGCCTATATCTTCGGGGGTGTACCGGAGATAATGCGACCGTCCCCGCAGGAACAGGTCATACGCTTTCACATTGTTGGTCCCCTTCCAGGCCATCTGATCTTTTTCACTGCCAGTCAGCTTCACTGCCAGAGCAGTAACAATATTCTGGGTGACCTTGTCCTGCAAAGCAAAAACCCTGTCCATTGTTCCGTCATACCGCTCTGCCCATAGGTGATGGCCGGTCATGGCATCAATAAGTTGGGCATTAATTCGGATTTCCTCTCCGGCCTTCCGTACACTTCCCTCCAGGATGTAGCGTACCCCGAGATCTTCGGCTACATGTTTGGCTTTTACAGGTTTCCCCTTGTAAGTGAAGGACGAATTCCGGGAAATCACCAAAAGGCCGGAGATCCTGGAAAGATCCGTTATCAAATCGTCCGTAATGCCATCAACGAAATATTCCTGCTTTGGATCTTCGCTCATGTTCACAAACGGAAGCACGGCAATAGAAGGACTTTCCGGAAGGGGGTATTTCATCCTATCAACGGATGCGACCTCGGTTGGGACAGGTCTCAAATAAAGTCTCCAAATTACCCCCGCCACGATCCCGATCACGGCGACCAGAATCACCCAGCGATACCCGGAAAGCCGGGAGATTTTGGGTTTTTGAGGCATAGAGAACGGAACTGCAAGGGGTCCGGGAACCGTGGTTTCTAACATCGGCACAGGTTCTTTTTCCTTACCCCTTTTCAGGCTGGCGATGAATTGATCCCAGGCCTCGCCGTTTCGATAATCACCGAAGATGATTGAAATTTCATTCAAACCTACCCCGATTTTATCTATTGCGAATTTCAGCCTCACATTCTCTTCGCTTCCCATGTAATCAAAGAGATTCGCCCACCCATCCTTTTCGGCATCGGTAAAGGAATAGACCTTGCCGATGGCTCCATCCCCCTCCTCTTTCTTCTTCTTTCCCTCAACCTTGAAAAGCGGGGCATCTTCCAAGTTTGGAAGGGCGTCCCTCCACTTCGTGTAAATCCGGTGCAGCAGATTCTCCCTCTGGGAGGATCCCGCCGCACCCCCGATGGTTTCATTTAAAAGGGCAAGCAGATCAAGGTGTTCCTGGAGAGGTATGGACTTGTTTTTCCCCGATTTTTTCATCTCATTGACGACCAAGGAGATCACCGAGAGATAAAAACTTCGGGAAGGGGAGTTGAAATGCAGGATGAATGGAGTTCTGCCCTTGAGATGAAGGTGGAGCTTGAATTCATTTAGATCGATCTGGAGGGAAGGTCTCGAACTTTCAGCCATTTTTATCCCCATGGCTTGGGCTTTAATCCTGGATATTCTTAAAGGCAGGGAAGGTCTAAAAATAATCGCACGGTAAACCACCGTGTTCCACCGTTCAGATTATAACAGAAAGGTAATAATGATAGTAAATAATATTTAATGAATGAATAAGGAGCTTTATTATAGATATCGCTCCAATTGAAGGGCACCTTAATAATCAATTTATTTAATAATTTCAAATAATTATTAATTTTTCCTTCATAGTATAAAGGGAGGTGAGGTCCTATGAGATGATCGATTTGGGAAGAAGGAGGGCGATTGTTCAGTTGGCGAAAACTTAAAAAAATAAGGAGGAAAATATCATGACTGCAAAAAAATCAATAAGGGACCTCTTCGTCGTTATGGTAATTTTTGCGTGGTTTCTTGGGTTCGCCATTCCGGTAAAGGCCGAGACACAGACCTTAAAATATAAAGTCTACACTTATGTCATCAGGAGTGAAAATATCCCTGTCGAGGACGTGGAAGGACACACGGTGGGTTTGCATGTGCGTGGGGCATTTCTGGTGTTTGAGAATGGGGAAATCGGGACCATCAACCATGTTTCTACCACTGATTTGGTAAAAGGTTCAGGATCGGTTATGCAGTATGTGACCATAAAATTTGAAGATGCCTCCACCATTACCTTTAAAAGTCAAGGGACCCTTGGAGGAACCCCTACGGGGTCCTTGGCCGCAGGAGGATGGACAAGCGAAATCATCAAAGGCACAGGCCAGTTCGCCGGAATCAAGGGGACGCAAGCTGGAAAAGTCAAATATCTCCCCGTCGAAAAGGGAGAATCTGCGCCAAAAGGCTATGGGGAAGGCTCCCTGACTTTCACACTTCCTCCCAAGTGATTTTTGAGGATTGCGGATCTATGGAAGGGATTTTCCAGAAGGGTCTGAATAGGAAGGCTCCAGGGAATTCAAAAATTCTTTTGAAGCCATTCTTGCTTGCCCCTCCTGAATTCTTCCTTCTTCCTTAAATCGACTAGCTCTTTAATATTAAAAAGGAGAGAATCATGGAGAAATACTTATTTATATCTGTAAGAAGGGGGGCATTAAATAAAACCCCCCTGTATCCTTACTCGTTGGTGATGTTCATACTTGCTGGTTTATTGCTGGCCAATGTGGCGGCCTTTGCACAGGGCGGCAGCGGGATTCCCGAAACCATCGCGGTCGAGGGCGGAAAAATATCCGGGGTTTTATTGGGAGAAAATAAGGACGTCCGGGCATTTAAAGGTATCCCTTATGCTAAACCCCCGGTTGGGCCTTTGCGCTGGAAACCACCACAGCCGGTTGATCTTTGGGAAGGAATTCGTCAATGTAATGAATTTGGTTCAGTTTGTATGCAGCCGGGTATTTTTAAAGCAATGGGTTTCCCCCTCGGTGATAAATTTAGTGAAGATTGTCTATCCCTTAATGTTTGGACTGCTGCAAAGAACGAAAATGCGAAACTGCCAGTAATGATGTGGATTCATGGGGGCGGCAATGTTGCCGGGGGAAGCACACTTCCAGTTAACGATGGTGAGTCTTTAGCCCGGCAGGGAGTCGTTCTGGTATCCTTTAACTATCGCTTGGGGATATTTGGTTATTTTGCTCATCCGATGCTTTCGAAAGAGTCCCCTAATAACGTCTCAGGCAATTATGGTCTGCTTGATATAATCGCAGCACTTAAATGGGTACAAAAGAACATCCAGGCTTTTGGGGGCGACCCTGGAAATGTAACTATTTTTGGGCAATCAGCAGGCGCCTATAATGTTTGTTATTTAATGGCTACCCCCTTAGCTAAGGGCCTCTTCCATCGTGCCATTGCCCAAAGTGGGCATGCTTTAGCGCCTCTTACCAATCGGCATTTGCGAGAGGGTTGGTACATGTTGGAACCCATGGAAAAGCAGGGTGAACGACTTGCCAAGGACCTGGGTTGTTCTGACGCAGCTGACCCAGTAGCTGCACTTCGTGCTTTGAGCGCTGAGAAAGTACTTGTCACCTCCAAGGCGGTAATGTTTGGTGCTGGAGGTGTTGTTTATCCACCCGGCAATACTTTCGGGCCAGTCGTAGATGGATGGGTTCTTCCTGATGATGTACTGACCATCTTCGAAGAAGGGAAACAGAATCTTGTACCCCTCATCGTGGGAGCGGCTGCAGACGAAGCCACGATTTCTATTCCCCAAAAAGTTTACGATACTGTAGAAGCCTATCGGACAATGTTGAACAATATTTTTGGGAAATATGCGGATGACATCTTGGCCAAGTATCCTGCAAATGGGCCTAATGAAATCCGAAAGAGCTTTTGTGACTACGTTGGAGATCTTCTATTTGTTACTGGAGCACGCCGCTTTGTCAGAGCGATGGAAAAAGCTGGAGGAAAAGCATATTTATATCTCTTCACAATGGCATGGCCTGGACCTATGGCCGCCGCCGGGGCACATCACGGAGGCGACATGGTATATATTTTTGATAATATCCACATTGCTAAAGGCATAAGAAAATTGCCATTTGACGAGAAACATCAAGCGCTTGCTAGGGCCATGAGCGGTTATTGGGTCCAGTTTGCAAAAACAGGAAATCCAAACAAAGAGGGATTGATTGAATGGCCGGCTTATGATTCAGCTAAAGATCAGCATATCGAATTAGGAGAGCTTATTAAGGTAGGCCAAGGCTTACGAAAGGATAAACTGGACTTTTGGGACAAATTTGATGCTGAACGACGAAAAAAACGTTAATCCAGTCTGCTGATCAAAAAAGGAAGTTAACCCCAAACAACGACATTGAGGGAAAAAAGGCAGGGTCAGAAATGGCTCTGCCTTTCTTCTTTCCACACTACATATTGGGGTGTTAGCGTTAGAGCAAAAGCTTCGTTATCTGCTATCTATGTTCTATTCTCAGGGTGGTGAAAAGATTTCGTTATGCTCTTCATTTATTTCATCGGGATGCGTCATTTTGCCAAGCTGGGGCGTTTTCGGAGTCAGTGGATAGGATAAATTTATAAGCCTCGTTTGTGGATTTTGCCTTGGGCGTCGTCGCACGCAGGTGAGCCATCCGGTGTCGCGGGGATCAACCTTTGCGGTAGGGTCCGCACAAAAAAGAGGGGGAGGCTTTTAACCTCCCCCTTTTCGTTTCCTGCCTCCCCAATCCCGGCATCCGGTTTTATCGAGAACCGCAAAAGTAATGCAACACGACCCAATCATTTTAGTGGGTATTTTGGGGCTTTTCACAATATCGAGAGTTGCATTATTTGAATTGCTTTCTATAATCAGCACGGCTTCCGGCGCTATGACTATGATCCTCGGCACGTCCCCGTTGATCAAAATGATTGCGCCAGGGTCTTCCTTCCCCCCGTTCTGCTCAGGGGAAAATACTTCCATGGTAACCCTATTCTTGTCCGGATTATGCTCTGCCCTCCTTCCGGCCACGATAACCACGGGCTTCATTCGGAATCCTCGTTGGGGAACATCATGGGTATGGCGGCCTCCCGGTTGTCACCTGGTCCGCAGGCGGGCTTTCGATTTATCGTTTTGCTGGGTTCCAGGTCGTTGTTCACCACCTCCATTTGAAAGTTGATCTCTGTCTAAGTGTTCGGGCTCTTTTTGATCCCATGGCGCAGGCACGTCAACAGATCGTTCAGGCGGCCGAGATCGTCTTTCCAGGTGGCAACCTCCCTCGGTGAGATCACAACCTCAGCCCATACCCTCTCGGTCACGGCCATGGGGTAAATAAATCCATGCCCTGCTATGGCGACCGGGCTCATGTCGATCGTTAATCCGTCTTCGGAGCAAGGAGTCGCTGGCTCAAATCCAGTCGCCCCGACGAGAAAATTGAAAAGACTCCATTCAGGAAGGTTTAGTCATTTCTTTTTTTTAACGGACTTTCGAGAAGGCAGCAAGAGCGAGGGCCGCGGGCCGATCCCCCGGCGGAGTTGAAGGAAGGGATCAACACGGTTCTTGACATATATTGATCTCATAGCAATGATTGAATTGAATCAAATTCTGACTCCCTTATTGTTCCCCGCTTTTTTATCCGCCGGTTTCACCTAAAATCGCTCTCCCAGTATCCGATCGATCACGGAAATTATCTGGCTGATGTTAAAGGGCTTGCAGATGAAATCCCTTGCTCCGTATTTGAGGCTCTCTTTTTCATCTTTCTGCGTCCCGTAGCCGGTTATCATGATGACCGGAACCTCGTCGTCTATCTTTCTTAATTCCCTCAGGGTCTCAATCCCTGAAAGCCCCGGCATATTTAAATCCAGGGTAATGAGGTCGAATTTTCGCTCCTTAAGAATCCCAAGGGCCTCCTCTCCATCCGCGGCAGTGTGGATTTCATAATAAGATTTTAGAATCATTTTCAGCGACTCTCGGACTCCGAATTCATCATCCACAACGAGGACTGAGTTTTTGGGCTTCATTTCGTTCGGCCCCTCGGCCGGTCATATCCCTGATCTCTTGAGCGGGCGGATTCCGGGGACAGGTCACTTAATTCTATATGCCCCTTCGAAATATGCGAGGTACCCGAGAATTCATTACCCCCTCTTTTCTTTACGCAACCCGGAATCTCCTCGAACATCTTCCCATGTTCCAGACAGATAGACAGGAGGACCGTTTCCCTCGCCACGGATTCGACATACAATCCCCGGCGCTCGCAGGCATTTTCGCCCGGTCAAAAAGACGATCAAACGCTTCTAGGTCTTCCTTGCTCCAAGCCCGCCGAAATGACCCAACCCTTTCCCGTTCAAAACTGCGGGGACACATCACTTAATTTCCTTTCACCCTTTCATATAATTGGAAATAGGTGATGTGTCCCCTGATTTCCAGGGACCGAAAAATAAAAGCACTTGACTCTGAAGAGTCGAGTCCTTTCTTTTATGGCAGGGCTTCCGCCGGCGGAAAAGCGGGGGGGGAAACTGCCGATTCCCCCTAAAAAAACATGGATTACTCCCCTATCCAACAATGAAGACATAGTTTTTCCCGGGGCAGGCCGATGGCTTGAACCATGTCCTCGAGGGTTTGATACTTGAGGGTGGTGGCCCCCAATTCCCGGCGGATCCATTCCACCATCCTGGCATACTTTTCCGAATTCGCATCCAGATACTCGGAGACATCCTCGATATCCCGGCCCTCGATGCTCCGGATGGCGCGGCGGGCCGCCAATTCGGAGGTGGAGCGGGTGGAAAGGGCGAATTTGCAGGGGAACATGAGGGGGGGGCAGGCCGGGCGGATGTGGACTTCCTTGGCCCCGTTTTCCCAAAGTTTTCTCAGGGTGTAATTCTTGAGCTGAGTGCCCCGGACGATGGAATCCTCGCAGAGAACGATTCGATTCCCGCAGATGATCTCCTTGATGGGGATCAATTTCATGGTGGCCACCAGCTCGCGGATTTCCTGGGAGGGGGGAGTGTAGCTCCGGCCGTATCCCGGCGTGTACTTGGTCAAAGGCCGCCGGTGGGGAAGGCCGGACTCCATGGAGTATCCGATGGCATGCCCCACTCCCGAATCGGGAACGCCGGCCACCAGGTCAGCCTGGACTTTATCCCTCTTGGCTAGAAACCGGCCGCAGTTTTCCCTAACCAACTCCACATTAATCCCTTCATAGCTGGAAGCCGGGTACCCCGTATAAATCCAGAGAAAGGCGCAAATCTGGCTGGTTCCCCGACCGCTGGCTTTCTGCTTGAGGCCGTTTTTATCGATTAAGACTACCTCTCCGGGTTCGAGAAATTTGATGACCTTGAAGCCCAGGTTCAGGAAGGAGCTGGATTCGGTGGCCACGGCAAAATCGCCCCCTTTTTCCCCCACCACCAGGGGGTAACGGCCCAGGCGGTCCCGGGCCGCATAGATCCCTTCCTTGGTTAAAAGAAGAAGAGTTGCGGACCCGTTGATTTTGTCGAACATTTTATCGATGCCATCGACTAGGTCCTTGCCGGTGTTTATTAGTTTGGCGATGAGCTCAATCGAGTTGATTCCCCCGCTCGTCATTTCTCCAAAGGAATGCCCTTCCTGCAAGAGTTCGGTGCCCAAAGCCTCCAGGTTTTCGATCAGGCCGGCGCTGACGATGGCGAAGGTCCCGAACCTGGAGCCGACGATGAGGGGCTGAGGGTCCCGGTCGCTGATTACCCCGATTCCCATGGGTCCCTGCATGGTCTTGTATTCGTCCACGAATTTGGATTTGAACTGGGACTGGCTGATGTCATGAATGGCCCGGTTAAAGCGGGCGCCCAACACGGCCATGCCGCCGTACTCGGTTCCCATGTGGGAATGGTAATCGACGCCGTAAAAAAGGGTGGAACCACAATTGTTCTTCGACACGATTCCAAAAATTCCGCTCATACCCTGCCCTTTCCCTTAGTGAGGATTTTCCCGGAGAAAAAAGAGGGTCATGATTCCTCTCCTGAAAAATAAGAATTATACCAAAAAAAAATCTAACCTACATTTTTTTTCTTGGGAACCGAACCCAACCCGAGACGAGTTAACCTTTCGAATTTTTTTATCAACCATTTTAGATGACTTCGTAGAAAGGTAAATCTCCCCTCTCCTTGTGGGAGGGGAATCAGGGGAGGGGGCTTGAAAAGCCATTTAAATCTTTCTATCTATTGCCCAGACCCTGATCCTCCCCCGAGGGGTGAAAAATTCTCCTGTATCACCCCCCCTTTGTCCTCCGGCGTTAAGGGGGATAAAAATTCTTCTTGTATTTCAACGAGTCTTCCCGATCCCCAATGGAGGGGGAGGGCCTGTTTCGGACTTTTAACGAGACCATTATTTCGGGTTAATCGCCAAGGCGCTTGCGCATGTTCGTTCGATTTCTTAATTGAAAAACCACCCCCAATCCGCGATAATGTTAAAAAAGGAGGATTGATGAGGCAAGCTTTTTACCGATTCGGATTCATTATCGTTTTGATGTCCATGATCGTTAGCCACGGGTACCCCGCGAGGGCCGGTTTCATCACCCGACCGCTTTCTTTCCAAAATCTTACTGCCAAGGAAGGGTTGTCCAGCGATATGATTTTCGCCATCGCCGCGCGAGGGGACGAAATCTGGTTCGGCGCCTATGCCGGGGGAACGACCCTGTAC
>JACAEW010000218.1 GCA_013388675.1 Syntrophaceae bacterium
ACCCACTCGATTGGGAGAAGACCCAGAAAACTTTCGAGGAGGTCGGCATGTCCAAAGAACGACTGATCGTAATCGGCGGCAACGCCGCCGGGATGAGTGCTGCCTCGCAGGCCGGCCGGCAGAAACCCGCTTTGGAGGTCCTGGCTTTCGAACAGAGCCCCCATATGTCCTACTCGGCCTGAGCGGTCCCTTACTACATCGGCAGGTTTGTCGATGACGTAAGGCATCTGGTGGTCCGAACTCCGGAAGCCTTCCGGGAAAAACAGGGGATCGACGCCCGCGTTTTCCAAAGGGTCTCGGAAATCGATCTCCGCCAAAGGCAGGTTCAGGGTGAGGACCTAAAGACCGGAAAAACCTGGAGGGAGCCTTTTGATCAACTGCTCATCGCCACGGGTGCAGCACCCATTCGGCCGCCGATTCCAGGGATTGACGCCCGGGGGATTTACGAACTGAATACCCTCCAAAGCGGCATCGAGGTGCGCCGGGCGGTGGATGAAACGAACCCCCGCCATGCCGTGATCATCGGCGGCGGATACATCGGCCTGGAGATGGCCGAAAACTTCATTCATCGGGGGATCGGGGTGACCATCGTGGAGAAGACCCCTCAACTCATGAACACCCTGGACCCGGACATGGCGGCCCTATTGATCAAACCCCTGGAGGAAGCCGGGGTGAAGCTCCACCTGAATGAGTCCCTGAAGGCCTTCGAAATCGCCGCAGGGGAGGTGCGGGAAGTGGTCACCGATCAACGCCGGCTCTCTGCCGACCTGGTTCTCCTGGGACTGGGAGTCCGGCCGAATTCCGCCCTTGCCCAAAAGGCCGGGATTCCTCTCGGGGAGACGGGGGGAATCCGGGTGACCGACCGGATGGAGACCGGAGTGAAGGGCGTCTGGGCGGCCGGAAACTGCGCCGAATCCTTTCACCGGGTCAGCCGGCGCCCGTTTTACGTGGCCCTCGGAACGGTAGCGAACAAACAGGGCCGGGTAGCGGGAATCAATATCGCCGGGGGTCGGGCTACCTTTCCCGGAGTCGTGGGAACGGCCATGGTCAAGGTCTTCTCCCTGGAGGCGGCCCGAACGGGCCTGCAGGAAAGGGAAATTCAAGGCCTGGGGCTTTCCTTCGGCGTAGCGAAAATCGACGCCCCCACCCGGGCCCGCTACTACCCTGGAACCGGACCGATGACCGTAAAGATACTGGCGGAAAAAGGGACCGGACGGCTTCTCGGGGGGCAAATCGTGGGGAAGGAAGGGGCGGCGAAACGGATCGACACGCTCGCAGTGGCCCTTCATGCCGGCCTCACTGTGGGGGACCTGATCAACCTGGACCTGGGTTACTCCCCGCCCTTTTCCGGGGTCTGGGACCCGGTCCAGATCGCCGCGAGGCAGGCGGCAAGCCAGGTTTAAGTTCTTATCTTTTTCTCGGCGAACTCCGGGTAGATTCGCTTCAGCTTTTCCCGCACCGCCGTCCGCAGAGTGGCAAGCTCCTTTTCCGTGGGGGGCGGGGTGGAATGGAAAGACTGGGCCATCTGCAAGTCAAAACCCGTGTTGTCTTTCACCTCTTCCACCGACGATCCGGGGTGGACCGCCTCCAGGAGCCATTCCCCCTTCTCTCGTTCCCAGGCCAGCGTGGCCTTGGGGGTCACCACTTTCGTGGGCCCCCCCTCCCGGTACACCTTCGCCGGGGTGATCCCCGGGGCAGTGACGAAGTCCACCTTTTCCACGAAGGTTCGTCGGGTGTGCTCGGTGCGGAAGAGGACGACCCGATGGGCCATGTAATACAGCATGGCCGACCCATAGGCGCCGGGGAGCCGCATCTGGGGCGACTCGTAATCCCCGATGACATGGAGGTTGATGTTCCCCCGCCTGTCGATCTGGATTCCGCTGAGAAAGAACAGGTCCAGGTCCCCCCGTTGGGCCAGGAAATGCAGCTCGCTCCCGCCGGCGGGAAAAGGGTAATATTCCGCGCTGCCCAGGATGATCAAGTCGATATGGGGTGCCAGGAGCTGTTCGGCCAGAATGCACCCCGAAGCCGGGATGGGAGAAGTCGCCCCTACTCCCACGGTTTCAAAATCCCGGACTTCCCGGGAGATGACCACGGCCATCAATTCTTCGGGAGTATATTCCCTGCTGGTATCGGCCATGACTCCTTCCTTTTAGGCGATTGCCGTCCATCCCGCCCGCCGCAGATATTCCGGGTGGCCGCTTACGGAGAAGACGTATTTCTCCAGATAAGCCCGGAAGGCCTTCTCTTCTTTCGCCGCGTTCAAATATTCCCTCACCCGCGGCTCATCGACCGGATAGGAAAGCCCGCAGCTTCCGGGGTGGGCTCCGAATCGCGCGGGCACCACGCCGTCCACGTCGATGGCCGGCAGAAAAGTGTTATGGAGGGCATCTGCAGGGGTCAGCTCGTGGTCCACAATCTCTTCCGCGGTCACGATGGCCCGGCGGGAAGCCCGGGCCATCATCGGGTCGTCCCGCAATCCAGGGGTAACGGCGTTTCCCCAGCGATCGGCTTTCAGGGCGTGGAATACCGCCACCTCGGGCCGGATCGATTGGGCCACGACGATTTCCTCACCCCGATGAAAAGGGTTTTCTTGGACTTTGAGGTCGGGGCGATGTTTCAGGAGATCGCTTCCCAAAAGACCCCGGACGGCGATGTAGGGCAGCCCCATGGATCCAGCCTGGACCATGGAAAACATCACCCCTCAGGTCGAGTCCTTCATCTGGATCGACCTCAGGCGCAAGGCCCTCTGGAAATGGGGGGCCGCTCCATAATCGCCCAGAGAGCAGTGACAGGTCTCGTATTCCCTCACCGCCCCCGCGCCGACCAAAAAATCGATATGCAACCCGCCACCGGGAAGCGTGGCCACTCGCAAATCCCGGGTTTTTTGGCGAACCACCTCCCGGACGAAGGCCATAGGAGCATTTTCCAGAAACTGGCTGGTAAAACCCAGGAGGGTTCCGTCCTGGACCCACCCTGCGGCTTCGCTCAAAGAAAGGATTTTTTCTCTCATGGCGATCTTGTCTCCTTGTCTTCGACGGGGGTCTTGAGATTGGTCATCCGTGGCCCTTATTCGTTTCCATGTCAAGAAGGATCAAATCGGGGGCCCAGGCCGGTGATTCGCGATCTCTCCTTACTTTGCTCGGATGAGGATCGCCGCGATCTCCCGGGCGATTTCCCGCAGGTTTTCCCGGACCGCCGATTCATTGTCCAGCCAGGTGTAAGAGGATTGTTTGACCAGGGAAAAGGCGGCGACCGATCGCGAGGTGCCCAAGTCAACTACCTCTCCCGTAGCCCTGACCTCGGTCGCTCCGGGCCCGAAGGATTCGAACCATCTTCTCTCCCGCAAGTCGCCGCCGTGAACCCGGGTGATGGTTCCTTTGATCAGGAAATCCCCCCCGGACTGTTCCCCCGGGGCAATGACCAGGGGGTGTTGAAAGCCCGCGCTCTTGAGCGACCTTTGAATATCCAGGGCGATTAATTCTCCGAAATCCTTCACCGCAGCCTTATTCACAAGGGTGGAGATTTCCGGGTTGAAATCAAAATGCTGGATGAGAATCGCTTTTCCCGCGGGGTCCAAGGGAAAGGAGTATACGACCAGGCTGGGCTTCTCGGAGGCGCAGCCGCCCCCCAAAAAGAGGGCCAAAAGCACGCCTAGCGCATAGGGCATAGCGGAAACGCCCTTTTTCCTCCAGCCTGCGGCCTCGATCATCCGGTCTTTTCCTCCAGGTCCCATGCTTTTTTCTACTATACCAGATTTTGCCCTGGGGGCTGAGGTTTTTTGCCCGAATTTCTTTTCCCTTTCCAACCTGCCCCTAGAATTCCGGTTCCCATTGTTTCCTTGACAAATCATCCCCCTTGGGATAAACAATGATTTAAAGAGGCAGAGTTTGGACCCGTTTTTCAGCAACCCGGCGATTTGCATCCGCCTTAGCAGGAGGCCCCGAAACTTTACGCTCATTTGCCCTGATCTTATGGATCAACCAGTCACTCCCCGGATTCTCCCCCGCCAGGAGCATTCCATTTCCCGAAACATCATCGACCCGGACGCCCTCAAGGTCCTCTACCGGCTCCACCATCACGGGTTCATCGCCTATCTCGTGGGGGGATGCGTGCGCGATCTGCTTTTGGGGAAGAGACCCAAAGATTTTGACGTGGCCACCGACGCCCATCCCCGGCAGGTTCGGGAGATTTTCCGGAATTCCCGGCTGATCGGGCGGCGTTTTCGCCTGGCCCACGTTTATTTCCCCGGGGGAAAATACATCGAGGTTTCCACCTTCCGCCGGCACTCGGAATTTGAGGAAGAGGGCGAGGAAGCCCATCCCCACTCCGACAACACCTTCGGAACCCCCGCCGAGGACGCGCTGAGGCGGGATATTACCATCAACGGCATTTTCTACAATATCGCCGATTTTTCTCTGGTGGATTACGTGGGCGGGCTGGAAGACCTGCGCGACGGGATCGTCCGCTCCATCGGCGACCCGAATGAAAAATTCATCCAGGACCCGGTGCGGATGATCCGGGTCATCCGCCACGCGGCCCGGACCGGATTCCGCATCGAGGAAAAGACCTACCTCTCCCTGATCACCCACGTGGAAAGACTGCGCCTGTGTTCCCCGGCCCGGGTACGGGATGAATTTCTCCGGGAATTAAGGGATGGGTCGGCAAAGGAATCAATCCGGCTGATGGTCGAGACCGGAATGCTTTTCGTGCTCTTCCCCTCTTTTCTCCCCCCATTGGAGGATGAAAAGCGCAAAGGATATTTCCTGAACTCCATGGAAACCTTGGATCAACTCCACCTCCTGGAGGAGCCTGTTTCCGAAGAGCTCCATTTGGCCCTCTTTCTCCATCCCTTCCTGGAATTCTATTGCCCCTTGGATGAATTCCCCGCAGGACGAAAGGGGCAACCCGATTTCCATCAGAAGGTCCGGGAATGGCTGATGGGCATCCTGGGGCCCTTCTCCTTCACCCGCCACTCCCGGGAAGCGGCCGCCCATCTCCTCGCTCACCAACGCAGCCTTCGCGAATTGGGGTCC
Organism: Syntrophaceae bacterium; assembly: GCA_013388675.1. Classification (GTDB taxonomy): domain Bacteria; phylum Desulfobacterota; class SM23-61; order SM23-61; family SM23-61; genus SM23-61. The sequence goes on from JACAEW010000218.1 coordinate 5,037, forward strand.
CATGGAAGACTCCCCCTGCGCCTCATCCGAAGGCCGGATTTTGCTCAGGCCCTCCGTCTATTCCAACTGGCCGCCAAGGCCCGGGGGGAAGAACCTTCTCCTTTTTCCTGGCCCCGGGAAGAAAAAAGGTTTCGCCGGAGGAAACGGAGGCCCCGGTTTCGCAAGAAACCAAGAAAGCCGGGCGGGGACAATCTGGCCGCCGGCGAAAGCTCCCCCGGGGACCCCCCTTTATGACCTGCCGCACCCATTGGGCCTGGTACGTCCTTACCGCCTCTTTCGCCACTGTTTTTGTTCATTACAGCATTCGCCTGGGTTATGGCATCCTCATGCCCGAAATGATTCTGTCCCTCCAGATTACCAAGGCCCAGGCGGGAAGCATCGCCACTTCATTTTTCCTGGCCTACAGTATTTTCGCCCCCCTCATGGGATTTTTGGCCGACCGGGTAAGCGCCCGCACCCTGCTGGTTGTGTCCCCCCTCGTCCTTTCCGCAGGAACCTTTTTGATGGGCAGGCCTCAGACTCTCGTTCAGGCCTGCCTTTCTTTTTTCGTGGTTGGGGTGGGGGCCTCGGCCATGTGGACGCCGGTAGTGACTCTGGTGCAGCGTTGGTTCGTTTCCCGTCGCCGGGGAATGGCGTTGGGAATCCTATCCATCAGTTATGCCATCGGATATGGAATGATGGGAATCCTCCTCCCCCCTCTGGCGGATTATTCCGGCTGGCGGAGCTGCTGGTCCCTCCTGGCGGCCATGGCTTTCTTGCTGGTGCCCTTGAACGGAATTTTCATCCGCACCAGTCCCCAGGATTTGCATTTGGAGCCCTGGGGAGGCGGAATCGAAAAAAACTCCCCACCGCCCGTGCAGCAGACTCCGGGAAAGACCCCCTTTCGGGCGCTTCTGCGATGGCCCAGTCTCTGGATGACCGGCCTCTCCTATTTCTTCATCAGTTTTTCCGCTTATGTCTTCAACTTGTTCATCGTGACGTATGGGAATTTGGAATTGAAGTACCCCTTCGCCCAGGCCGCCCGGCTGGCCACCGCCATCGCCTTCGCCGGGATTCCCGGGGCCCTCCTGATTCCTTCGCTTTCCGACTCCATCGGACGCAAGAAATGCTTGATTCTCATCAACGCCGGAATGACCATCAGCATCCTCCTGATCATCTGGGCCGGAAGCACCTGGTCGGCGTTGCTGGCCGCAGTTTCCTTTTACGGGATATTCTATGCTTCTGTTTGGCCCATGTATGCGGCTACGGCGGCGGATTTTTTCCCTCGGGAGGTCACCGGATCGGTGCTCGGTTTTTGGACCATTTTCTACGGGTTAGCTCTGATCTTGGCCCCGGTGGGTGGGGGATACCTAGCCGATTTGACCGGGACCTTCGAATCCTCTTTCCTGGCCGGAGTCGCCAGCGGGTGCCTGGCGACTCTTTTCCTGCTGCCCCTGAAAAAGCAGGAAATAAAACCCTTTGGCCTCCGCTGAAAAAATTATGCCCCTGAACATAAATGATTAGAACCATTCATTCTTTTTCGAATCGTCGGGGACAAAAAAGGGTTGTCTTTTGGCGACCATTTATGTTATGAATTTTGCTTGAAAGGGAAAACCCATGGCTAAAAAGCGATACGCAATGATGATCGACCTCCGGCGGTGCATCGGCTGTCAAACCTGCTCCGTCGCCTGCAAGGCGGAATACGAAGTGCCCCTGGGATGCTGGCGGACCTGGGTAAAGCAGATCGAAAAGGGCCGTTACCCTTACGTGCGCAAAGCCTTCCTGCCCATCGTCTGCAACCAATGCGAGCGGGCCATCTGCACCACGGTCTGTCCGGTCAAGGCCACCTACAAGAGACCGGAGGACGGAATCGTCATGATCAACCCCCACCGTTGCATCGGGTGCCGGTATTGCATGGCGGCTTGCCCTTACAACGTTCGCTTTGTGAGCCCGCGGTATAACATCGTGGAGAAGTGCGATTTTTGCCAGAAACGCGTGGACCAGGGGCGGATTCCCGCCTGCGTCGAGGCCTGTCCCACGCAGGCCATGGTCTTCGGCGACCTCAACGACCCCAACGCGGAGATCACCCGGCTGGTTTCCACCTCTCCGGTTCAGGTCATTAAACCTGAAATGGGGACCTATCCCCAAACATTTTACATCGACATGGACGTCGACATCGTCGGAGCCAAGTGAGATCGAATCGAGTCCCTTATTCCAGACGACCGAACCACCCCGAAAAGCCGCCTTCGTCCTTCGGCGAGTTTGAAGCCAGCGAGCTTTTTTGCTCCCGCTGCCGCAGGGCGGTCCCGGTCCGAAAACGTCTCCTTTTGGTCCTGCCCGACGGAGACAAGTACGAGTACCTCTGCGCCCACTGCTCAAATTCCCTGGGAACCAAAATGGAGTTTGAGGAGCGGGAGGTAAGGATTCTGGTTTGATGAATCGTCCCCTAACGCTCTCAACCCCGACCCTTCGGTAGATAGCCCCGGGCATTTTCCTAACCCCCTGTCCTTTTTGCCTCAAAATACATGATTTTCCCCATATTCTAAAAACCCGAAACCTTGTAAAATATAATTGATCTTGAGGCGGAAAAACATCGTTCTGCCAAAGTTCGATGCAAGGGTCCCTGAAAAATGATCCTTCCCATAACCAAAGAAAGAAAGGAGAGGTCCTTTGCCTAAGAACGCCTTCTACGCCTTGGCCGTGCTGGCCGTTCCCGTCGCCTTGGCTTTCGCCATGGGGAGTGCCCGGGCGGATATCTCTACGCCCTTCTCGCCCGGCAAGGTAGGGGATGAAGCTTTCTCCTTCGTCCTGCCCTCTTCCCAGGGAAAGCTGGTGGATTATTACAAAGACTATTACGGGAAGTATCACCTGGTGATGACCTTCTTCCCGGCCGCCTTCACCCCCGTCTGAACGGGCGAAATGGAGGCGCACAATAGAGACCTTTATCTCTACAAGCGCCTGAGCACCCAGGTCCTGGGTGTGAGCATGGATGATCCCATCACCCTCAAGCATTTCGCCGAGAGTCTGGACCTTGATTTTCCCATTATCTCCAACATGTTGCCCTGGATGGGAATGGCCTACGGCGCCTACCGGGATAAACCGCCTTTTCTCCCCGACGGGACCCAGAACTGGTTTGGCCGGCGAACGGTGATCGTCGACAAAAAGGGGGTTATTCGGTACATCAAGGACGGCTCGCCGGATAATAAGGAGATTCTAGAGTTTTTGCTTAAACTGGAAAAAGAGTTCCGGGGAAAGAAGTGAAAAGGAGGCCAACATGAATCCAAAAATAAAACCTGCGGGTATCCTCGGAACGATCGCGGCGGCTGGGGTAATGATCGCGCTTTTCGCCGGATGCGCCACTTTGGGCGAAAAACCGAAGCCTCCCATTGTGCCCACCGACCGGGGGACGGTCATTTACCTGGACAAGTATGAGTTCAAGCGGCCCCCGGAAGGCTGGGCGCTCATGAGAAGCGTCGAGGGGGGCGATTTTGAACTGGGTTTTGTGAAAATCGAAAAAGGAGATTTCCCTACCCAGACCACTTTTATGTACGATGACATGCCCTACGGCGGGCACCGGGACTTGGACAAGCGGGCCGCCTATTACTGCACCCGGTTCCTCTTCAACAGCGGGATCGACCTGCGGGTTACCAAAAGGGAAAAGACCCAGATCAACGGAATGGATGCCATTGCCATCTCCATGGAAGGGGAAAACCCCAATCGGAACGAGAAGGCCAAGTCCAAGGTTTACCTGGTTAAGAAGGGAAATCGGATCATATCCTTTGTCTGCACCCAGTGGCGTCCTCTGAACGGCACTTACAGCCAGGAGCCTTTCGATCATTTTGAGGGCTTTGTCCAGAGCTTCAGGTTCCTGAAGAAGGACTTCTACGAAGCTTTCGAAGAAGAGCTGGGGAAAGCAGGACTGTAAAAGGGACCGTCCGGCTGACCTGGCCGGGGTTGAAAAAATGCTCGCTGCGAGTTGAAAATCGAAAGCCGGCAAAATTGGGTAGGGGCGCACCGCAAGGTGCGCCCCCGGCTTTTTCCATTGCCCCCGTCCTGAGAAAATCCAGGCCGAGGTTTCCTATCCGCCTTCCAGGAATTCCTTTTTTTCCAAAACCTTATCTGTCCGTCCCCCACATTCGCAGGCCTTTTTCTGGCAATAAAGGCCAAAAGCGGCTAGACTGGAATAGCGCTTCTGATCCTTTTAAAGGGGGTGCTCAGCAATGAAGCTCATTAACAAACTCGCCCATCTTTTCAGCGGTTCCCCCCAAGACAGTTCTTTCCTGATCGATGTGCAGTGCGGGCGTTGCGGGGAGGTTATCCAAGCGAGGATCGATTGGAATAACGACCTGAGCGCCGAGTACGGCGAGGACGAAAGGGAAATGACCTACTATTGCCGAAAGGTCCTCATCGGAAAAAGAGATTGCTACCTGCCCGTAGAGATCGAGCTGCGGTTCGATGCCCGTCGAAATCTTACGGGGAAACAGATCAAGGGAGGAAAGTTTGTGGAGGTGTAAGGTCCGGTCCTTCCCCTCCGCAGGATTTCATTTTCGATGCGGTCTTTCAGGGATTGCCAAAAAGGGCCGCTATGCTAAAATAGCGCGGGTTGCGATTCCAATCCAATCATCTTCAGGAGGGAGGGCTTGGTTATGGACGGGAGCATTTACAAAATCATCGAGGTTGTGGGAACGAGCAAAACTTCTTGGGAGGACGCCGCCAAAAATGCCGTGGAGACAGCCGCGAAAACTCTGGAAGACCTGCGAATCGCTGAAATCGTCAAGTTGGACATGACGATCGACAAGGGGAAAGTCACTTCCTACAGGACCCGGGTGAACATTTCTTTCAAATACCGGGCAGAGGATTAACCCAATAAAAAACGGAATCGCGCCGGCTCAGCTTTCCTTCCGGGGAATGCTGAGCTTTTTTTTAAAGAGAAATGACTCCCTTCATTTCCCCCGCTCGCCGGTAAAAAGAAATCACCTCCTCGCTCGAGGCCACCTCCCACTCGGCGGTAAAGCTCACATATCGACCGTTTTTGGAAAACCGTCTGGTAAAAGGCCTTCCTTCGAATAGGGCTATCAGTTCGTCCACCTTTGCCAGAGGGGCGATAAATTTAAATAGATAGCGGCAAGGGAAGGAATAATATTCATCGAGCTTGGCCTGGAAGCCTAAAAGGTAGGGGTCTTCCACGGGGATATTCCTTTCATGAATTTTTTCCTCGTCCAGCGGAGAGACCGGGTCGGTCTTGGGAGAAGGAGTCAACCCTTTGCAGAATCCACCATTCCATGGTCCCGAAGGTTTTGGAAAATAACGGACCTCACCTTTTCCAAAACCATATCCCGGTCCCCTTCATCATAAGGCGAGGTATCAATGGGGTCCCCTACGATCACGCTCATCGTTCCCGGTTTTATCCGCAAGGCTCTCTTGGGGAATAGCTTATGGCCGCCCAGGATGGTGACGGGCACGATGGGAAGTTTGGCCTTGAGAGCCAATACCACCCCGCCTTTCTTGAAGGCCTGGAGTTTCCCGGCCACGTTTCGCGTTCCTTCGGCGAAAAAATAGGCGCTAATCCCGTCCCTCAATTCCCGGATGGCCTGGTTGATCCGGGCGATGGATTTGGGGCTGTCGCTGCGGTCGATGAAAATCACCTTCGCCCGGCGCGCCGCCCAGCCAAAGAGGGGAATTTTTTCAAGGGATTGCTTCCCGATAAACCGCAGGGGATGGGACAACTTCCAGGCCACCGCCAAAGGGTCTAAATTGCTGGAATGGTTGGACATGAATACGTAAGAACGTTCCCGGTCGATCTTCTCCAGGCCTTCAACACGGACCCCCACTCCGTTCGTCTTCATGATCAGCCAGGCCCAAAATCGGCCAATTTTATAGGGAGACCTCCCACTTTTGCTGAAGAGGCTGAGCAGGAGGACCGCAGGCCCGAGAATCAAGGTATAAAGAATGGTTGTCGTCGCGGCCCACAGGGCCATGGTTCCGGTTAGGATCATTAAAAACCCCTCTCCCAAAGGATTGAGGTCCCAACAGCCTATTCTTCGGAAATAAGAGGCAACCTCAAGGAAGGCTTAATTTACTGTGCGTTTATACCATATTCCAGCAGATCTGGCAATGTTTTCAAAGGCCTTGAGCTTTTCCAGGGGGAGGCACTGAAAATGATAAACTCGGGTCTTCATTCGCGGGGGCGATTCATGAATCGCCCCCGCGCCCCGCTTGCAAGATAAACGGTTCGCGAACCGCCCTTACGCCGGCTTGCCAAGGTTCCTATTTCCTTTCTATCAACCTGTTACCATTATTACTTCTGCGCTTAGCGCCTGAGGATTCAGCCTAGCCCCAATAGCTGTTTAGCCCGTTCCACCGCCGTCCCTGCGTCGGGAGCGTACCCATCGGCCCCGATCTCCCGGGCAAAGGCCTCGGTGATGGGAGCGCCCCCGGCCATGACCTTGACCGATTCCCGGACCCCCTTTTCCTTCAGGTATTGAACCGTCCGGGCCATGGCTCCCTGAGTGGTCGTCAGGAGCGCCGACATGCAGAAAAGGTTCGGTCGGTATTTCTGAACGGCCTGGTAAAAATTCTCCGGAGAGACATTGGTCCCCAGGTCCTGGACCTCGAAACCCGCCCCCTGCATCATCATAATCACCAGGTTCTTGCCAATGTCATGCACATCCCCTTCCACCGTCCCGAAAACCACCTTGGCCTTGGCCTGAATCCCCTTTCCCGCGATCAGGGGACGGAGGACTGCAAGGGCGCTCTCCATGGTCTTGGCGGAAAGGAGCATTTCGGGAATGAATAGGTCCCCGGCCGCAAATCTCTCCCCCACCTTGTCCATGGCCGCGATCAGGGCCTCGTCAATAATCCTTTGCGGGTCGATTCCCGCACCCAAGGCTTCGCCGGTTGTTCCGGCGATTTCTTCCAGGTTTCCTTCGATCACCATATGTTTCAGCTTTTCCACCAGAGACATCCCCATCCCTTTCTTTTCAGGGTCTTCTCCCAATCGAGTGGGTAAAAAGGGAAAAAACGACTCCATCGCACAGGCCCAGGGGGGCATCCCGCCCGGGGCGGGACAGCCTCGGCGGGAAAAATCCGGGGTTCCGGAGCCCTGGCCCGGCTTCCGCAAGGCACCGGTCCCCGAGCCCTTCGTCCAAAACGAAATCCTATCTTAAACAGGGACAACCTATTTCATTTCCGACGCGCCCCGATGGAAGAACCGCTGCCTCAGGATGTCCGGACCCGGGCGGGATGCCGCCCTGGGCCCGGCCAACTCTCTTCCGGCAGGAATAGACCCGGGAAGCTCAAAATCTTCCTCAAGCACCCCCTCGATTGGGAGAAGACCCTGAATATTTTTCCATCCGCCCACGGGGGATCAAAACTTTTCCACCGATTTCCCAGTGCCCCCGGTCACAAAGGAATTGCTCAGCGGCAAGACCGTGACGTCTTCGCCGACGGCCTTGGCCACCGCATTGGCGATGGCCGCGGCCACGGGAACGGTCGGGAGTTCGCCCACGCTTTTGGCGCCAAAGGGCCCTGTGGGTTCATAACTTTTTTGGGCGATGTAAACCTGAATCTCGGGCATATCCATGGCCGTGGGAATCTTGTAATGCAGCAGATCGGTGGAGACCGGTTTCTTGGCCCGGGGGTCGAACTCGATCTGTTCTGTCAAGGCGAACCCCAACCCCATGCAGATTCCCCCTTCCACCTGGCCGCGCACCACCTCGGGATTGATCGGGGTTCCCACGTCCACGGCCTGAATCAGGTGGCGCACCCTCACGGTCCGCGTGATCGTGTCCACGGCGACCTTAGCCCAGCAAACCGCAAAAGGAAGCGGGCTATCCTCGGCTTTGTAGCTGCAGCGACCCATGATAACCGCCCCTTTGCCCCCAAAGGTTACTTTTGCCGCCGCTTCCGGGAAGGACAGATCGACTTCCCCCTCTTCCGTAGGGATCCGAACCCGGCCTTTTTCAAAACGAATCATTTGCGGCTCGGTTTTGAAATGCCGGATCAAGGCCTGCCGAAAATTTTCTTTCAAGTCCCGCGCCGCCCGCAAAACCGCGTTACCGGAGACATAGATTTGGCTGCTCGCATAGGTCCCCGAATCGTAGGGGGTGTGCTGGGTATCGGCCGCCGTCACCCGCACATCCTCCCATCGGATCCCCAGTTCCTCGGCCACAATTTGGCTCAGGGTGGTCTCGCTGCCCTGGCCGATGTCGGCTGAACCGGTCATCAGGTTCACGCTCCCGTCGTCATTGAGGAGGATGAAACTCGAACTCATTCCTTCCGCATTCGATGGCCCGGACGTGTGACACGAAAAAGCCACCCCCCACGCCTCCAGAACTCCCGGGGGAGGCGTTCGCTCCTCTTCCCGTTTTTCGATATCCCGTCGAAAAGCTTCCCCGCCTTCGACGCATTCGGGGATGGCGCAGCTTTGCAGGACGATCGGGGAGGTGGGAATCCGGTCGCCAATTTCCAGGTGGTTCATGAGCCGGAATCGGACAGGGTCCATCTCCAAACTTTTGGCGATATCATCCATCATCCTTTCCCGGGCAAAGGTGAGCTGGGGATTCCCGTATCCCCGCATGGCCCCTGCGGCGGGACCGTTGGTGTACACCAGGGTCCCCCGATATCGATAGTGAGGAATCCGGTACTGGAATTTACGGCTCTGGGCTGCGCTGACGATGGGACCGTGGGTGCAATAGGCCCCGGTATTCAGGAAAACCTGGGCATCGAAGGCATGCAGGCGCCCGTCCCTTTTGATCCCGCAGCGCAACCGGCAAACCGTTCCGTGGCGGACGGCGACCGTGAGCAATTCCTCTTCCCGAGTGTTGATGATCTTGACCGGCCGGTTCACCCGTTTCGAAAGGAAGGCGGCCACGTGCTGGTTCACAAGTTGTTGGCGGCTGCCGAAGCCCCCGCCCATGACCGGCTTGATGACGCGGACGCGGCTTTCCGGCAGGTCGAGCAGCTCCGCCAAAATCCGCCGGTCCTGGAAGGGGGTTTGGGTGGTGGCCCAAACGGTCAGGAAGCCTTCGCGGGTATAGTGGCAAACACACCCGGCAGGTTCCAGGGGCACGTGCTGCACGAAAGGGGTGGAATATTCTCTTTCAAAGACCCGATCCGACTCCGCCAGTCCCTGTTCGACCCTTCCCTCCTCCCTTTCGAGGGTCCAGAAACCGTTCGTCGGAAATAAGTCGGCGTGGAGAGGGATGGCTCGGGGGTCCAGGGCTTCCTCCACCGTGAAAACCGGGGGAAGCGGTTCATATTCGACGGATATTTTTTTCAACCCCTCGGCGCAGGCTTCGGGGGTGAGGGCGGCAATGGCGGCCACCCGGTCTCCCGCATACAGGGGATGATCGGTGAGAACGGTCTCGTCTTTTACCAGCAACGCCGACGGCGGGTTCCCGGCGCAGTTGAATTTCTTTTGGGGAACATCGGCCGGCCCGAGCACGGCCAGAACCCCGGGGACTCTCTCCGCCGCCGATGGATCGATCCTTTTCACCCGGGCGTGGGCGTAAGGACTCCGCAGGATCCGCCCGTACACCATCCCCGGAACCACGAGATCATCGGTGTACTCCGCCCGCCCCGTCACTTTGCTCACGGACTCGTGGCGGGGAACCGATTTTCGAATGCTCGTCCAATCTTGCTTTCGATCGCCTTCGTTCATGGATTCGGGTCAAGGGTTCATCGCGCGAGCGGCGTTCCGGATCGCCCGGAGGATCTTTGCATACCCTGTGCAACGGCAGAGGTTCCCAGAAATGGCCCGGCGGATTTCCTCTTCCCCCGGATGGGGGTTTTGATCGAGAAAGGCCTTGGCGGAAAGGATCATCCCCGGCGCGCAGAAGCCGCACTGCGCCGCCCCCTCAGTCACGAAGGCCTCCTGCAAGGGATGAAGTTTGCCTTCGCGGACGAACCCCTCAATGGTCGTAATCTTCTTCCCGTCGGCCTGGACCGCCAGGAGGATGCAGGAGAGCACCGGCCGCCCATCCAGAAGCACGGTACAGGCCCCGCACTGTCCTTGGTCACACCCTCTTTTCGTCCCTTTCAGCCCTAAATCTTCGCGAAGCACATCGAGAAGAATGGCCGAAGGGCTGACTTCAAGGGTGTAGGGGGTTTGGTTAATCTCCAAATGGATCGGGATCTTTTTCGGGTTCAATCCCCTTCTTCTTTCTTTGGGCAAATGCTCCCCTCCTCAAATTTCATCGGCAAAATCATTCTTTATCTTTTGCCTGGTATTTGTCAATGACAAAGCGCGATGGATTGCGACTTGACAAGCGGCGCGAATATTCTATATGATTCTATCGCCAAACCCATTTGAGCTTCTTTCATCGTTTCAACATGCGGTATCGACAGCCAACGGCCGGCGGATTTTATTGGCGGCCCGATGCCGCATTACCCTTTTTTCTTGTCCAAGCTTCGGTTGCGCCTTTGCCGGAGCCCTTCCAGGAGTTTGGGGCCTTTGGAATCCGCTAGATTTTTCGCCTTTAATTTATCCTTCACCAAACCAGGCCGGTTTGACCGGCGCGACAGGAGGGCCAGAAAATGAAAAACGGTAAATGGATTTTGGTATGGACCCTATTTTTCATCCCCTGGATGTCAGCGGGAGAAAATGCTTCCTGGGCCGCCTTCCCGGAAAGGGCGATCGAGGTCCTGGTTCCCTTTGGGGCGGGCGGGGGCAGCGACACGGCCGCCCGGGCCGTCGTGGAGGGCATGAAACCTCAGCTCAAGCACGGCGTAGTCGTGACCAACATGCCCGGCGGAGGGGCCACCAAGGGCATGCTTCACGTTACCCAGCAACCGGCCGATGGGTACATGGTCCTGGCGGTCACTACCTCGCACCTCATCGATGCGGTCAAACCCAAGACCCGGGCCCATATCCTGAGGGACTTCGACCCCCTGTGCCGAATTCAATGGGACACGTCGGGGGTGATCGTGTCGGGCGAATCCAAGTTCAAAACCTTGGCCGACCTGATCGAGTTCGGGAAGAAGAACCCCCGGAGCCTGAAATTCGCCGGCACTTCGCCCGGCGGATGGTCGGAGATCCAGACCGTCGCTTTTTTCAAAAAGGTGGGGGTGCAGGTCACCTTCGTTCCCTTCGATTCGGGCGCCGAGATCAAGGCCGCCATCCTGGGCGGACATATTCACGGCGCCGTAGAAGAGCTGGCCGAAACCCTTCCCCTGATCCAGGCCGGCAAGCTCAATGCGCTATGCGTCATCATGGACAAACGCCATCCGTCCCTGCCGAATGCTCCTTCCACCGGAGAGCTCAAGATTGACTACACCCAGGGGCTCATGCGCGCTTGGGCGGTCAAGAAAGGCACTCCGCCGGAGCGGCAAAAATTCCTGCTCGAGGTCATCAGGAAAGCCCTGGAGAACCCGGTGTACGTTAAGTACATCAAGGACAACCATCTGGACGTGCGCCCGGGGTATTTAGGGCCCGAGGATACCCGGAAGTACTGGGAGGACGAGGTCAATTTCTTTACCAGTGTCCTGAAGGAGCTGGGCTACGTGAAATGAGGCCCTGACCGGTTTCCTGTTTCCTTGCTCCCGGATGCGGGGAGAAAGGTCCTCCCCGCGTCCCCCGGGAAAGGCAGGTTGGCGATGAAAAAAGGGGAAAGAGTCTTTTTCGGGGTTTGCGTCGCCTTTTTCGGTTTCATGCTCGTTCATTCGCTCCGATTGTTGGGGGAGGGCCGCCCGGGTGAAATCGGCAGCGGTTTATGGCCCTCGATGGCCATCGGAGCATCTTTGATCTCAAGCTCGGCCCTGCTCTTTTTGAGCCTACGGAAAAGGCCGGAGAAATCCGGGACCCCCGCCGGACCGCCGCCGGAGCCTATCGCCGAGAAAAGGCGGCCATGGATCACGGTCACCTTAAGCGCCCTCTGCTTCCTGGTTTACCTGGCGCTGATGCCCTTTTTGGGATTTATTCTAACCACCTTCCTGTTCATTCCGGCCTTTGCCGTCGCCTTGGGAGAGAGACGGAAAAATGTCCTGATCGTGTCCCCTTTTCTTCTCACCGCCATTATCGTGGCAGTATTCATGAAATTCATCGCCATCCCCTTCCCCAAGGGGGTGGGAATTTTCGCGGCCTTCAGCCGTCTCTTCTAATAGCCGGGGAGGTTGCTGCCATGTTCGACCACTACGTGCAGGCCTTTGCCACCATCCTCTTGCCCCAGAACCTGATCGCCATGTGCCTCGGCTCCCTCTGGGGCCTCCTGGCCGGGGCGCTGCCCGGCATCAGCACTTCCATGGGCGTGGTCCTGATCCTTTCCTTCACTTACACCCTCGCTCCGATGACCGCCTTCGTCCTGCTCATCGGCGCTTACCTGGGGGGCATCACCGGCGGTTCCATCACTTCGATTCTTTTCGGCATCCCCGGCGAGCCGTCCTCGGTTCCTACCGTCATCGAGGGTCATTCCCTGGCCAAGCAAGGCCGAGCCGCCTACGCCATGTGGGTCTATCTCCTCTGCTCCATCTTCGGGGGGCTTTTCAGCGTCGGGGTTATGATCGTGGCCACCCCTTTGATCGCCAATTTCGCCCTGCGTTTCGGGCCGGCCGAGTATTTCGCCCTGACCATCCTCGGCTTGAGCGTCGTTTCGGGCCTTTCGGGAGGATCGATTCTGAAAGGTTTCCTTTCCTGTTTCTTTGGGCTCTTTTTGGCCGCCGTGGGCACCGACGGGATCACCGGCGAGGAAAGATTCACCTTCGATTCGGTCATCCTCCTGGGGGGGATTAACTTCGTGGTTGCCATGGTAGGTTTGCTGGCCGTGTCCGAGATCATGATCGAAGCCGAGGAACCTTTCAAAGAATACAAGGGCGGAGTGCAGTACCGGGGGCTGAGGGGAGAACTGCCCCCCTTTTCCCTCTTTAAAAAGTACTGGCTCACCATGATCCGGTCCCCCATCATCGGGACCATCGTGGGGGCCCTGCCGGGGGCCGGGGCCACCATTGCCGCTTTTCTGGCTTACGGCGAGGCCGCTCGCACGGCCAAGCTGGAGCCGGAGAAATTCGGGCGGGGTGCCGTGGAGGGGCTGATGGCCGCGGAGTGCGCCAATAACGCCTCCACCGGCGGTTCCATGACCATCCTCCTCTCGCTGGGAATCCCCGGCAGCAACACCACGGCCATGCTGGTGGCGGCCTTCATGATCCACGGGATGCAGCCCGGCCCGCTGCTCTTGTCCAGCCGGCCGGACATCGTTTACGGGATCTTCGTCGCCATGCTCCTCACGAATCTGTTGATGCTGGTTCTTGCGGGAACCGCCATCCGCCTCTTCCTGGAGCTCAACCGCCTGCCCTATTCGGTCTTTTCCGCGGCGATCATGATCCTTTGCGTCATCGGCGCCTTCGGGCTCAACAACAGCGTGGGCGACATGTTCCTGATGTTCGCCTTTTCCCTGATCGGCTATTTCATGCGTAAGTTCGGCGTTCCCGTGGCTCCTTGCATCCTGGCGCTGGTGCTGGGGGACTTGGCGGAGCTCTCCCTGCGCCGGGCCTTGCTGCTCTCCGAGGGCAGCCCCCTGGGCCTGGTGAGCAGCCCGATCAGCGCGGTTCTGATCATCGCCGCCGTCTTTTCCATCGTTTACCCGCTGTTCAAAAAGCCCAAGTCCCTCCAGGGTCTCTAAGCCCCGAATCAAAACCGCGCATCCATGGTTGGCCCGTGGCGGAAGCCGGTAATACATTGGAATCAGACCCTGAGGCTAACAGGAGGTCCAAACAATCATGGCTCAGAGAGCAATCCGAGAATATGACGCCAAGAAGATGCTGGAGCGGCTCTGGCCGGCCTACCTGGGCGATGTTGCGGTCTTTGGGGGAAAGGCCGTTGCGGTGACCCCGCTCACGGATTGGGATCGCCTGGAGGGCGAAAATCCCTGGCTGCAGAGGGAAAAGCTGGTGGTCAAGCCCGACCAGTTGATCGGGAAAAGAGGCAAGCACGGGCTCATTCTCCTCGACGCGGACCTTCCTGCGGCCAAGAGGTGGGTTCAGGAAAGGATGGGAAAGCCCGTAACCGTCGGCCAGGTGACCGGCGTCCTGGACCATTTCATCATCGAGCCGTTTCTTCCCCCGTCGAGGGAGTATTACCTGGCCGTTAAATCGGACCGCGATGGGGACACGATTTACTTTTCGCCCGAGGGAGGGATGGACATCGAAGAAAACTGGGACCAAGTGATATCCATCCCCGTCCCGGTGGCCACGAACGTTGAGAACGTGCCGGTCGCGGAAAAGCTCCCCGCCGGCCTCATCAGCCAGGAAAGGACCTTCTTCCCCCCCTTCATTAAGGGCATTTTCAAATTCTACTCGGACCTCCATTTTGCCTTCCTGGAATTCAACCCCCTGGCAGTGACCGGCAACCGGGTAGTTCCCCTCGACACTAAAGCCAGGCTGGATGACACGGCTTTTTTTGAAGTGGGGAAGAAGTGGGGGGATATCTCCTTTCCCCCGCCCTTCGGTCGCCCTCCCTCCAAGGAGGAACTCTACATCAAGGAGCTGGACGAGGGGACCGGGGCGTCCCTGAAGCTCACTATTCTCAACCCGAAGGGACGGGTCTGGACCATGAATGCCGGCGGGGGAGCGAGCGTCATCTACACCGATACCATCGTGGACTTGGGGTTTGCCGAGGAGCTCGCCAACTACGGGGAATACAGCGGAAACCCCAGCCAGGAGTTCACCTACAAATACGCCCGGACGATCCTGGACCTCTTCACCCGGGAAAAGGACCCGCAAGGGAGGCCCAAAATCCTCATCATCGGCGGGGGAATCGCCAACTTCACCGACGTGGCCGAAACGCTCGCCGGAATCATCCAGGCCCTCACCGAATACAAGGACCGGCTCCAAGCCGTAAACGCCCGCATCTACCTCCGCCGCGGAGGGCCCAACTGGCAGGAGGGCCTTCGCCGGATGAAGGAGGTCGGAAAAACCCTTGGGGTCCCCATGGAGGTCCACGGTCCCGAAATGCACATGACCCGCATTGTGAGCCTCGCGCTGCAAGAAAGGCAGGCCTGAAAATGAAAAATAAGGACTACCTGTTATTCGCCAGGGACACCCGGGCCATCGTGTACGGGATGCAGGAGAACGCGGTCCAGCGAATGCTGGATTTCGACTACCTCTGCCGGCGGGAAAGGCCGAGCGTCGCGGCCATCGTGAATCCCACCCGCGGGGGATGGCACCAGTGCTTCTTCGGGAGAGGGGAAATTCTCATCCCCCTGTACCGCACCCTGAAACAGACCGTGGAGAAACACCCAGACGCCGATGTCCTGGTAAACTTTTCCTCTTTCCGTTCCGCCTACCCCACCACGATGGAAGCCCTGGAAACCGATACGCTCCGGACCATCGCGGTGATCGCCGAAGGGGTGCCGGAAAAATATTCCAAGGAATTGGCCATCCTGGCGAAAAAGAAAAACAAGTGGGTGATCGGCCCGGCTACCGTGGGAGGGATCGCCGCGGGCGCGTTCCGCATCGGCAACACGGCCGGCGCCCTGGACAACATCATTGAATCCAACCTCTACCGGCCCGGCCATGTAGCCTACGTTTCGAAGTCGGGCGGGCTATCCAACGAGATGAACAGTATCCTCGCCCTCAACACCGACGGAGTCTTCGAGGGCATCGCCATCGGGGGGGACCGTTACCCCGGGAGTACCTTCATCGACCACCTGCTGCGGTATGAAGCCAATCCCGAGATCAAAATGATGGTTCTCCTCGGAGAAGTAGGGGGTACGAATGAATACGAGGTGGTGGAGGCCCTGAAAACCGGGAAGATCACCAAACCCCTGGTGGCTTGGTGCATCGGGACCTGCTCCAAGGTCTTCCCCGCCGAGGTTCAGTTCGGCCATGCCGGGGCCCGGGCGGGACATGACCGGGAAACGGCGGACGCCAAGAACCGCGCCCTGCGGGAGGCCGGGGCCATCGTCCCCCGGTCTTTTGAAGATTTCGACCAGAAAATCCGGGTGACCTTCGACCGGCTGGTGGCCGAAGGAAAGGTGATACCGGCGCCGGAGGTGGTTCCACCGCTCATTCCCCAGGACTACCCGGAGGCGAGCAAAGCCGGCCGGGTGAGGCGGTCCGCCCATTTCATCTGCACCATCTCCGACGACCGGGGGGAGGAACCGACCTACGGCGGGGTCCAGATCAGCGAGGTCATCGAAAAAGCCCTCTCCATCGGCGACGTGATCAGCATCCTGTGGTTCAGGAAGCTCCTCCCCAAGTGGGCCACGAACTTCATCGAATTGATCATCCGCCTCTCCGCCGATCACGGGCCGGCCGTGTCCGGCGCCCACAATGCCATCGTCGCCTCCCGGGCGGGAAAGGACCTGATCTCCTCCTGGGCCTCCGGGCTTCTGACCATCGGCCCCCGTTTCGGGGGGGCCATCGACGACGCGGCCCGCTTCTTCAAGAAGGCCTGCGACTCCGGCCAATCGCCCGAGGCCTTCGTGGAGGAGATGAAACAAAGGGGAATCACCATCCCGGGCATCGGCCACCGGATCAAGAGCCTGGACAACCCGGATAAGCGGGTGGAGCTTCTGAAGAACTATTCCTACCAGAACTTTCCCCGGAGAAAATACCTGGACTTTGCTTTGGAAGTGGAAAAGGTGACGACGCAGAAACGGAATACGCTCATTCTGAACGTGGACGGGTGCATTGGAGTGACCTTCCTGGACCTTCTGAACGCCTGCGGTGTCTTTTCCCCCCAAGAGATCGAAGAGATGGTGGAGATCGGCTACCTCAACGCCACCTTTGCCCTGGGGCGGTCCATCGGGCTCATCGGGCATATCTTCGACCAGAAGAGGCTCAATGCCGGTCTTTACCGGCATCCCTGGGATGACATCCTTTACCTGGAGGAAAGGGCGGAAAAAATTTGAAAAAGGCTTTTTCGGGGATGGAAAGCGGGCGCCATGCCCTACGTGGGCAACAAGGCGGGGCGAGGACCTTGAGCGGAGATCGCGTTCCCTTCGGGGAGAATTTACGGCTTTATTCCGTTACCCCGGGGCGTAGGCGAAGAGCATGTCCATATATAATTTCCCCCTTTAGAAAACGGATCATTACCCCTAAGTGGGCTGCTGAACACCGGGAGGAATCTTCCCTATTGGTAAGTTCTTTTCCTGTCCCACCGTTCCTATTTTTGGTCATTCGAGATTCGAATTTGTTTCGATATTCGTGCTTTGGTATTCGAATTTTCGCCCTCCCAATCCTTTAGCCCTTCCCACCTCCGGTTTCCAGCCAAAAGATGTGGGACACGCTCAGTTTTTCAAAGGGGGATTTAAAAGGAATCGCTTATTTCAGGATAAGCTCTAAATCACCCCTTTTTCCCGAAGGTCCCGGATCTCTTGAGAACTGAAATCCAGCAGGTCTTTCAGGATTTGGTCGGTGTGCTCTCCCAGTGCCGGGGGAGGGGTAAACCGCGGCTCTCCGGCGGGCGACATTTTGATCGGACTCCCCAGGAGCTTCATCTTCTCTCCCGAGCGGTGGGTGGTCTCCACCACCATGTTCCGGGCCAGGACCTGAGGATCGCTCAAGGCCATATCCACGGTGTTGATCGGACCTGCCGGTAGACGGCCTTCCAGGAGTTCCAGCCACTCCTCGCCCGTTTTCTGTAAAAAAACCTCTTCCAAGATGGCGTAAAGGGCTTCTTTGTTCTTCAAACGGTCGGCGCGGGTAATAAAGCGTGGGTCGGAGGCGAGTTCCTTTCGGTCCATCCCCGCGCAGAGCTCCTGGAAGAATTTGTCCGTGTTGGCGTCGATGACGATGTCGAAGGTCTGGGTCTTAAAAGCCCTGATGGGATTGGCCGAGACATGGCCGGAACCCACCGGCTGGGCGACCTCCCCGGCATACAGATAGTAGAGGCCGCGGTAAATCTGGAGAGAAAGCTGGCTGTCCAGAAGGCTGATATCGATCCGCTGGCCTTGGCCGGTTTTTTCCCGGTGGTAGAGCGCGGCCATGACCCCATGGGCCGCGTAGACTCCCCCGGTCAGGTCCCCCATGGGCGCCCCCATGCGGACCGGCATGCGTCCCGGCTCTCCGGTGTAGCTCATAATCCCGCCACGGGCTTGGATGATCAGGTCGAAGGCCGGGCGGTCCTTGAAGGGCCCGGTCTGCCCGTAACCTGAGACCGAGCAAGTGATGATCCGGGGGGTGATTTTTTGCAAAGACTCATAATCGATGCGCAGCTTCTCCACAACCCCGGGGCGAAAGTTATCGAAAACCACGTCGGAGACCTTCACCAGGCGGTAAAAAATGTCCATGCCTTCCTGCGATTTTAGGTCCAGGGTGAGCGACTTTTTATTCCGGTTGACGCTGAGGAAGTAGACGCTTTCGCCGTGGAAATAATGGGGGGGCATTCCCCTCCCGATGTCCCCCTCGCCGGGCCTCTCGATCTTGATGACCTCGGCCCCCAGGTCGGCCAGGATCATGGACCCGAATGGCCCCGCCAGCATCTGGGACAAATCCAACACCCGCACGCCCGACAAAGGAGAGCTCATGGGCGTTCTCCTCTCCGGAGGCTCACCTGCTCGCGGATGTACTTCTCGATCTCTTCCAGCGTGGAATGGACCGGGAAGACTTCGTCCACCCCGCTGGCCTTGAGAAGGGCGATATCCTCTTTGGGAATGATTCCCCCCACAATGACCAGGAGGTCTTTGATCCCTTTCTCCCTCAATCCCTCCATAAGCTCCTGGCACAGCTCGACATGGGACCCCGAGAGGATGGAAAGCCCCACCACATCCACATCCTCCTGAATGGCGGCGGAGATGATTTTCTCGGTGCTCTGCCGCAGGCCGGTATAGATGACCTCCATTCCGGCATGGCGCAGCCTCTGGACGATCACCTTGGCCCCTACGTCGTGGCCGTCCAAGCCCGGCTTGGCGATCAAAACCCGGATGGGTCTGCTGGCGGTCATTCCTGGCTCCTTTTCTCCCAATGGCGGCAATTCATACGGTCCTCGGTTCCCGGTACTCTCCGAACACTTGCTTCAAAGTCGAGATGATTTCTCCAACGGTCGCCCGCGCCTCCACTGCCGGGAAGAGAGGGGGGAATAGGTTTTCGCCTTTTTCCGCGGCCTGGCGGAGGGCGGCGAGGGTTTCCCCGACCTTCCGGGAATCCCGTTTCTCCTTCACCGCCTTCAGCCGGGCGATCTGGGCTTCCCGGATTTTGGGATTGGCCCGGTACACCTCGATGGGCCTCTCCTCTTCCTTGGAGGTGAACCGGTTCACGCCCACCAGGACCTTCTCCCCCCGGGAGATTCTCTCCTGGAGTTCGTAGCTCTGCCTCGCAAGGTCCCGCTGCAGCGTCCCCTCCTCGATGGCCTTGACGATGCCCCCGCGAGCCTCGTAGTCAGCCATGGTCCGGCGCATCCTCTCTTCCATCTGGTTGGTCAGGGACTCTATGTAATAGGAACCGGCCAGGGGGTCCACCGTGTCGGTCACACCGGTTTCGTAGGCGATAATCTGCTGCACCCGCAGGGCCGTGCGGATGGCCAGGTCGGAGGGAATGGCGTAGGCCTCGTCGAAACAGCCCATGTTCAGCGACCGGGTCCCGGCCAGGACGGCGGCCAGCCCGAAGAGCGCGCCCCGGGTGATGTTGTTCAGGGGTTCGGCCGCGGTCATGCCCCCTCCCAGGGCCCCGGTGGAAAATTTCAGGCGCATGGATTCCGGATTTTTTGCGCCATACCGCTCTTTCATGAGCCGGGCCCAAAGCCGACGGGCGGCCCGCAGCTTGGCCACATCCTCGAAAAGATGAAAATTCCTTCCCCCTACGGCCATGTGGAAGACGATCTGGGGGGCCACCTGATCGACCGAATATCCTCGTTTCAGCACCTCGTCGATATAGGCCAGGGCATTGAGGAACGGAAGCGACACCGATTGTTCGGCCTTGGCCCCGTATTCGCAAAGATGGGTGGCCGACACGCTGATGGGGTTGAACCGGGGGATGTGGTTGATGCAGTATTCGATGGTATCGGCGATGAGGCGCATGGAAGGCTTGGGGGGGAAAATCCAGGTCCCCCGGGCCACGTATTCTTTCAGGATGTCGTTCTGCACGGTTCCCCTCAGCGCCTCCGGAGGTACCCCCTGTTTCTTTCCCACCAGGACGTACATGGCCAGAATGATGGCCGCGGTGGAATTGATGGTGAAGGAGGTGCTCATCTTGTCCAGGGGAATTCCCTCGAAAAGCCTTTCCATGTCATCCAAGGTGTCCACCGCCACGCCCAGCTTTCCCACGTCGTGCCGGGCCAGGGGATCGTCCGAATCCATTCCCAACTGGGTGGGGAGATCGAAAGCCAGGCTTAACCCGGTCTGCCCGCTCTTGAGCAGGAACTTGAACCGCTCGTTGGTCTCTTCCGCCGTGGCCATGCCGGCGTAGGGACGCATGGTCCAGAGCTGGCTGCGGTACATGGTGGGGTAAATGCCCCGGGTGAAGGGGTAGGCCCCGGGGTCGCCCAGGTCTCGCCCATAATCAAAACCGGCTAGGTCCTCGGGTCCGTAAAAAACCTTGACCGGCTCCCCGAAACTGGTGTAGGCTTCCCGCGGCCCTTTCTTTTTTTCCTCGCTTTCGGCCTGCTTGTCGGCCTTATCCGCAGAATGTGGGGCACTCATATTCCTTCCTCCTTCACCCTCGAGCAATCCGAAATTGGGGGGACATCTTTTTCTATAATTTTAAAGGGTTCTTTGTCAACCCCGTTCTCTCCCCGGGGATTCAGTTGTATCCGATTTTTGATTGTGCTAGATTTTGGTAGTCTCTTGCGTTGATTATTTTTTGCAAGATCGGAAATCAATGGAATGAAATCAGGAAAATGGTGCACCGCCCGGGAAGCCCTCCGCCGGGCCATCCAGCCGGGGGACCGAATTTTCTTCTCCATCGCCTCCGGCCAGCCCCAGACCCTGCTGCAAGCTCTGGCCGAGGACTTCGAATTCTACCGGGACGTGGAAGTCATCAACGGCATTCTGCTGGCCGAGCACCCCCTGGCTAAAAAGGGCCTCCAATCTTCATTCCGCTGCATCAGTTTCCAGAATAGCGCTTCCCTCCGCCAAGACTGGGAAGAGGGGCGGATCGATTTTCTCCCCGTCCGTTATTCGGACGTGCCCCGCGTATTTTCCCGCGAGGGGCCGAAACCGCTCGGGGCGGTTCTCGTCCAGGTATCCCCCCCGGACGATCAAGGCCGGTTCAGCCTGGGAGTTTCTGCGAGTCACTCTTATCCGCTGGCGCTGGAAGCCCGGAGGATCGTCGCCGAGGTGAACGAGCGGGCGCCCCGCACTGGCGGGCCTTGTTTTTTTACCGAAGACCAGATTGACTTTCTCGTGGAGTGCTCCGCCCCGCTGGTTCCCTACCGGGAGATCCAATTCGGGGAGACGGAGAAACGGATTGCCGAGTGGGTGGTCGACCTCATCCCGGATGGGGCGACGATTCAGATCGGCATCGGGAACCTCCCGGCGGCGATCCTCAAGCTGTTGGAAGGGAAAAAGGACCTCGGGATTCATTCCGGAATGCTCTCCGACAGCGTGGTGGACCTAGTGGAGAAGGGGGCGGTCACCAACGCACGGAAAAGCGTTCTCCCGGGAAAAATCGTGGCCGGGGAGCTGATCGGAACGGAAAAGCTCTTCCGCTTCGGTCACGAAAACCCCATCCTGGAGATGCACGGGGCCGGGGTGAGTCATAACGCTGAGCTGATCGGGAAGATCGACCCTTTCATCGCCATCAATTCGGCCGTGGAGATTGACCTTACCGGACAGATCAACGCCGAGTCTTTGAATGGGGTTCAGATCAGCGGTGTGGGAGGCCAATTCGACTTTATCGAGGGGGCTTACTTCTCCAAGGGGGGGAAATCCATCACCGCCCTGACCTCTTCCGCCGGCAGGGGCAAAGTCTCGCGTATCGTTCCCACCCTGCCGCCGAAGGCCGTCGTCACGACTCCCCGCTACCTGACCGACTGGGTGGTGACCGAATACGGAGTCGCCCTACTGCGCGGGAAATCCAACCGACAGCGGGCGGAAGCCCTGATCTCCATCGCCCACCCGGACTATCGGGACGGATTGTGGGAGGCCTTCCGGAGAGAATGCATAGGGCTAAAAGCCGTTGGGGGGAGGGAGTTCGGAGTTCGGAAGAGAAATCCTTGAGGCCCTTAAGCACATTCAAACCCGCTGAGCCACACTTTCCCTTCGGGAGCCTTTATGACCCTTTCTTTCCTACGCCACAAAGTGGTCGAGGTGGAACCGTTGGCCGACGGTTCCCTGGCCATCTCCTGGCGCTTGGTGGATAGTCTGACGGAGATGGAATTGACCGTAAAGGTGCGCCCCCCGGACCTGGAAATCGCCCATTCCTGGATCAGCCGCCACCCCGAAGCGCAAGGCGCCTGTCTCCCCCGCCCTAAAGGATGAACGGATGAGGATCGACCTGCACATCCACACCCGCCCCAAATCCCCCTGCAGCGCCATCGATCCCGCGGCCCTCCTGGGGGCCGCCGCTCGGGCGGGGTTGGACGGAATCTGCCTTACGGAGCACCAGAATCGGTGGTCCCCCGAGGAAATGGAAGGTCTCCTCCGCGAAAGGGAAATCCGCGTTTTCCAGGGCAACGAGATCACCACCAATCAGGGGGACATCCTGGTTTTCGGTTATGACCGGGATATCAAGGGGGTCGTGCCCATCCAAGACCTGCGGAATGAGGTTCAGGCCGTCGGGGGATTGATGATCGCCGCCCATCCTTTCCGCGGCTTTCTCCTCTTCGGAATTACCCAACTTCAAATGGACGTGGAGCAGGCCAGCAGACGGGCCGTGTTTCAATACGTGGACGGGCTGGAGGTTCACAACTGCAAGGTCACCGACCCCGAAAACGACATGGCCCGTCGGGTTGCCGAGCGGCTGGGATTGCGGGCGTTGGCCGGAAGCGATGCCCATCGCCTGGACGAAGTGGGCCGGTGCGTGACGATCTTGGAAAAAGAGGTTCGGACCGAAGCGGAGCCGATCGAAGAGCTCCGGGCCGGACGGTTCACCGTGGAAAACCGGCGTTAGAGTCAGAAGGGGGAACCATGGCCACCGATCAGGGTTGGGAAAAGCTGGTTCGCCGGATGGAACTGCTGCTGCGTTTGAAATCTTTCCCCGTTGCCTTCAAACTATTCGAAAACAAAGAAAGGCTCTCCGGGGTCCGTTTTCTTCGGAGGATGAGCCACAAGAGCACTCTCTGCCAAATGATTACCATCGTCCGAAACTTCGACTGGACCGTGGGCGCGGACCTCGACGATTTTCTCTCCCCCATGTGTCCTTCGATCCTCGGCCTGACCGATCTGCCCGAGCTGTACAAGGACGGGACGTTTCGCTCGATCGTGTGGACGAAAACCCGCTCGGATGGCCAAAAGTACGAAAACTCCGTTTTTCGCATCCCGCCCGGCCGCTACGAGGCCGTGGCCATGGCCCCCCTGGTTTACAATCCCTTCGATCCCGATATCGTGCTCCTCTACGCCAACCCGGCCCAGATGATGCTTTTGATCAACGCCCTGCAATACGAAGACTACGAAGTCATGGAATTTTCCTGCGTGGGCGAGTCCTCCTGTTCGGATGTCATCGCCCGGTGCTATCTGACCGGCAAGCCTTCCCTATCCATTCCCTGCTACGGGGAACGCCGGTACGGCCACGCCCAGGACGACGAGCTGGCCATGGCCTTACCGGCGGGCCTGATGGAAAAGGCCCTAAGGGGCCTGGAGGCACTCTACAAGCGCGGAATTCGCTATCCCATCAGTTACGCGGGGGCGGAGATGGACGCGACCCGCGCCTTTCCCATGGCTTACGGGGGGATGAAACAACTGGAGGAACTCCGGGGCCGGGACCACCGGATCCTCTTGGGAGTCACCGGAGGGATCGCCAGCGGAAAGTCGACCGTGGCCCGCATGCTGGAAGAGCTGGGAGCGCCGATCATCGATTTCGACCTTCTCAGCCGGCTGGTGGTGGAACCCGGAAAGCCCGCCTGGAAGGACATTGTCTCCTATTTTGGGGAACAGGTCCTTCTGCCGGACAAAAACCTGGACCGGAAGAAGCTCTCGGAAATTGTGTTCCGGGATATGGAAAAGAGGAAAAAGCTGGAAGGTTTCACCCACCCCCGGATTCACGAAGAGTTTGTCCGGCGGGTCGGGGAATTCACGGCCGAAAATCCGGGTGCGGTGATTCAAGTGGTCGTTCCCCTTCTGATCGAGGCGAACCTTCAGTACCTGTTCCACAAACTCCTCCTGGTCTATATCCCGCAGGAAATGCAGGTCCAGCGGCTTATGGATCGGGACCGGATTTCCCGGGAGATGGCCCTTAGCATCCTGAAGGCCCAGCTCCCCATCGACGAAAAACGCTCCTACGCGGACTACATCATCGACAACTCCGGCCCTCTGGAGGAGACCCGGAAGCAAGTATTGGAAGTCTGGCAAAGGTTAAAGGATTTCCAAAAAGGGAGGGCGAAGGCCTAGCCCAATTTTTCCCCCCCTCTTCTCAAAATGTGATAAAATGGAATAAAAATCGGATCAAACCCATAGACCCTTAGCCTTTGACCCCAAAGGGGGTGGATCATGGTAATTTGAAAACCCATTCCGAGAGCAGGAATGGGTTTTTTTGTTGCGGGGCGGAACGATGACCGAGGGGATACCATCCTATTCCTAAGAAAGGAGGAGAGCGATGATCCAGATCGAATTGACTCATGAAAACGTCGAAATGCTTCGGGAAATCCTCGCAAGCCACCTTTCTCAATTGCGAATGGAGCTTGCCTGCACCGATCGAAGGGACTTCCGCGATTACCTGAAGAAAAGGGGAGAATTTCTGGAGGGGTTCATTCGGGACCTGGAGAGAGAACTGTCCGCTGCCGGAAAGGGGCTGATTTCAATCGATCGACTCCGGGCGGTGGAAATCTTTCAGGGCCTCACGGATTGGGATTTGAAAATCGTGGCCCAATTTTTCCATGAAGAGCAAATCCAACCCGGCGTGCTCCTGTGCAAGGAAGGAGAAATAGCCGACCGGCTCTTCATCCTGGAAGAAGGAGGGGTGACCCTGACAACCCAGAAAGGGGAATCCTACGAGCTCAGGATCCCTGGGAAAATCATCGGGTGGTCTTTTTTGGTCTCCCCGAATCTTTACACCGCCACGGCGAAGACGCGTACTTCCTGTTCCCTTCTGGTCATGAAGAGCCCTGATTTCTACTATCTCATCCACAAGGAGCCGAAAATGGGGGTCAAGGTGATGGATAATCTGGCTCGAGTGGTGGCCAGCCGCCTGAAGGGAGCCGAGGAAGCCCGGGGGCGGGAGGCAACTTCGAACCGCCCGATTGCTTGATCCCCGATCCGAAAGGAGGTGTCCTTATGGCCGTTATCACGGTATCCCGGCAGGTGGGAAGTCTGGGGACGGAAATCGCCCGAGAAGCGGCACAGCGTTTGCGCTATGAATATGTGGACAAAGAAAAACTCGAGCAGCTGCTCAAGGGGTTCGGATTTCCCGAACCGCAAGTGGAAAAATTCGACGAAAAGAAACCTCCCTTTTGGGACGCCCGGTCCTTGGAGAGAAGAAAGTTCCTCCACGCAACCCAGGCGGTCTTGTACGACCTGGCCAGCAAGGGCCGGGTGGTGATCGTCGGACGGGGCGGGCAGGTTTTGCTGAAGCAGGTCCCGGGGGTCCTGCACGTCCGAATCGTGGCCCCTTTCGAAAAACGGCTGAAACGGATGGTTGAAACCGGAGGATTCGACGAAAAACAGGCGGCCCGCTTCCTCCGGCAAAGCGACCAAGACTCTTTAGGCTACCTTCAGACCTTCTTTCATGTGAACTGGGACGACCCCTCGTTGTATGACTTGATCCTGAATACAGCCCACCTTTCCGTGGAAACAGCAGCTCAAATCGTAACCGACGCGGCCCTTTCCCCCGACCTGACGGGCAAGGAAGATTTGGCCCGGGATAAAATGACTGAATTAGCCCTGGGGCAGAAGGTCGAAGCGCAGCTGATGGATGTCCTGGGAGCCGAGATCCGGAACGTCGAGGTCGAGGCGAAGAAAGGAACGGTGCTGTTAAGGGGAGCGGTTGCCTCCGCCCAAATCCGGGAGAACTGCGAAGAAGTGGTTGCCGCTCTGGAGGGGGTCCAAAAGGTGGAAAACCAATTGACCGTCAGTCAATATCATCGCTACGGGACTTGAAAACGGCGCTTCTTCCGCCATAGGCCTAAACCGAAAAGTGAGGAGATAACGCATTGGCCCCGGCCTCTCAATCGGAAGCCGGGGCTTTTTTCTTTGGCCCCGGGGGCCGGGGATCCTTTGGGCATAGATTCCCCCCATGGGAAACAATGGAGCAGGTTTTCTTGGTTGATTCCGCCTTCCGGGTTAAGGTAGACTGAATGGGAATTTAGCCATCTTGCCTGCCGGAAAGGAAACGAAGAATGCTTCCAGTCATTTCCGTCAAAGGAAAACCCCGGGAACTCGGGATTCAGTACGGCAACGAATGCCGGGAGATGATCCAGAAGAACGTTCATCTCTATTTTCGCCTCTTTCAACATTACGCCCGGCTGGACCCGAATCAGGCCATCTCCCTGGCCAAGCGGTTCGTCCCCGCGATTCAGGCCTTTGATCCGGCCATCCTGGAGGAAATCAAAGGCATTGCCGAAGGGGCGCGTTTCGCCTTCGAAGAGATCCTCGCCCTCAACGCCCGGACCGAACTGATGTATCCCGAATCCCTGGCCACGGGGGGAGAATGCACCAGCCTGGCGGCTCTCTCCGAAGCCACCGCGCGGGGGGAAGTCTTAATCGGCCAGAACTGGGATTGGAAGCCCCCTTTGACCGAGTCCACGGTTCTTCTGGAAATTGAGCAGGATGGAAAGCCCAATGTGGTGACCCTGACGGAGGCCGGGATCGTCGGAAAAATCGGCCTGAACTCGAAGGGTCTGGGGGCTTGCCTCAATATTCTAAAGTCCCCCCTGGGGTTGGTGGGAGTTCCGATTCATGTTCTCATGCGGGGAATCCTCAACTGCGAGCGGATCGGGGACGCCGTGAAGAAGGTCGTGGGACAGGATCGCGGGTCGAGCAACAACTGCCTGATCGCCCACCGGGACGGGGCGGCCCTGGATTTCGAAACTTCCCCCAATCAGTGGGACTGCATCTTTCCGGAGAAGGGAATCATCGTCCATACCAATCACTATACCTCCGAGCGGCTCAAACCCCTGGACACCAACGTTGCCGTCTATCCCGACACCCTGGTGCGATACGGCCGGGCCCGGCAAAAAATGACGGCTCGGGTCGGCCGGATCACCGGGGACGATTTCAAAGAAGTCCTCCGGGATCACGTGAACCAGCCGAATTCCATATGCCGCCACCCGGACGAGAGGGACCCCGAGCCGGAGCATGTGCAGACGGTGGCCTCCATCATCATGAACCTGACCCAGAAGGAAGTGCACATCGCTTCCGGGCCCCCCTGCCGGAACGAATATGAAACGATGAAATTCAAAGCCCTGCAATAGATGGCCTTTCGTTGCAGGTTGCAGGATCCCGGTTTCGAAAGGAATCGGGAATTCATCTCCGGAAAGGACCTTCATGGCTGAAGAAATTTTTCCGAATTTATTCCGCGAGGAAATCCCCCTCCCCCAGAACCCCCTGAAAGCCATCAACTCGTATGTCATCCAGGAGGGCGGAAGATTTCTCATGATCGACACGGGCATGAACCGTCCCGAATGCCTTCGGGCCATGGAGTCCTACATCGAGGAAATCGGGGTGGATTTAAGCCGGACCGATTTTTTCATCACCCACCTTCATGCCGATCACCTGGGGCTGGTTTCGGAGCTGGCCCAGCCTTCATCCAAGGTTTACTTCAACCGGCCCGATTCCGAAGTGATCAACGACTCCCATCACTGGGAAGAGATGGCCGACATCGCCCGATTGAACGGGTTTCCCGAAGCGGACATTTTAACGGCCATCAGCCGCCATCCCGGAAAGAGGTACCATGCTCGCCGTCCCCTCCCCCTGACGCTCCTGAAGGAGGGCGATCAAATCGAGATTGGAGGCTACTCCCTCCGGTGCATCGAGACGCCGGGCCACACCCGGGGTCATCTTTGCCTTTATGAGCCCGCGAAGAAATTGTTTTTCTCCGGCGACCATATCCTGGAAAGCATCACCCCGAACATCTCCCTTTGGTCCGAAGGGGATGACCCTTTGAAAAACTATCTGCAAAGCCTGGACAAAGTAAGCCCGTATGAAGTCGCTCATGTGCTTCCGGGTCACCGGGAGCTTTTCACTCACCACCGCCGCAGGATCGAAGAGCTGAAAAAGCACCACGAGACCCGGAACCAAGAAATCCTGGCCATCCTGAAGCGGGGAAAGCAGACGGCATATCAGGTCGCTTCCCAGATGACCTGGGACATCGACTGCGACCGGTGGGAAGAGTTCCCCCTTCCCCAGCAATGGTTCGCGGGAGGTGAAGCCCTGGCTCATCTTCAATACCTTCAGGGAGCCGGGCGGGTGAAAAGGGAGCTCCAAAACGGAAAAGCCCTTTTCTTCTTAGCCGGTTCCTGAAAAAACCCTTTTCGGCCGTTGATCATCGCTCCCGCGAAAGCGCGGATCATTTCTTTTCAAGAAATCCCGGAATCCCCCTTCCGCAACCAGGAGAAGCCCAACGCATGTAAGCACCCGTAAGAACACCCAAGGCCTTTTTCTCTGGTTGGGGCGAAGCCGCCCGTAGTGGATGTCAAAGAAACCCACACCCCGGCCATGGGCGACAAGGCTTATGGGTTACAGGCGCCACTCCTTCATCCCTCGTTCCTGCTCGATGGATGACAGGCTGGCCCTTTGCCGGACGTTCTGCTGAACGGATGGCCTTTCCCGTTTCATCACCAATCCCGCAAGGGGTGGTGTTCAAGCATGTCCCGCCGGAAGGATTCGTAGTCTTTCTTGAGCGTCTCGTAAAGCTTGGCATTCTCCATGGCAATGGCCCCCAGGTTGGCCACCGCTCCCACGAAGTGGATGTCCTCCTCGGTGAAATGGCGCGGTTCGGCGGTGTACACTCGCACCACCCCGACGATTCTGTCGTGGAGCCGCATGGGCACGGAAAGGATGGTGGCGATCCCTTCTTTCTTCGCCTGTTCCCGGTACTGGATCCGCTCATCCTCCGAAGCATGCAGGGCGGCCACGACTTTGCCTTCCAGGGCGTCGTGGAGGCTCTTGTCCGCGGATACGGGGCCTTTCCTTATATACCAATCGCTTAAACCGAATGCCGCGGTATGTTCCAGGACCTTTTCATCCGCCGAAAGGAGCATGAGGGAACATCCCTTGGCCCCTACCGCCCTGGCCACCTTTTCCACGATCGACTGAAGGATTTGGGCCGGGGCGCGGGCGGAGTTCAGGGCCGCAGCCGCTTCGTACAGGCTTTGATAATAGACCTCCGTTTTTTTTTGCATCGCCTACCTCCCGGGCTAAAGATATTTTGAAAACCTTTAACTCAGCCCCATCTAAGAGAATTCCCCGTTATCGAAACCGGATCGTCATTCCGACCCTCCGGGAGATAATCCTCACCCTTGAGGGAATAGATTCTCGCTTCGGAATCTATTTCTCATTCCCGCCTCCCAATATTCAAGAACTGGATGATTGGACTGGCCTACCCGGGAAGGAAACTTCCGGCCCCAAAATACTCTATGGCTTCTTGACGGTCAAGGGGCAAATCCGCCCTAGTATCCCTACTTTCTCGGGATATACTCAAACGAATCCAGGATCGCTTTGAGGGCCTCGCGGTCGTTCTTCCCTTCCTTTTCCAGAATCATGTAGAGGATGAAAATTTGGTAGGGCTCGGCAAAGGCATAGACCCATCCCTGCTCGCGCTTCACGCCCTTGGCGGTATAAGTTACATATTTCTTGGCCGCGTAAGGAACCCCTTTCAGCGTGGGGCGTTCCATCGGACCGACCTCCGTCTTCAGCTCCTTGCCCAAGTCCTGCTTTAATTCGTCCTGCATTTCTCCGGTGACCGCATTGGTCAGCCCTTCGATTTTTTCCTGGTCAAAGGTCGAATAGCGGTCGGCGGCCACGAAGTCGATTTGCGCATTGGATTGGGTCTCGGGGTTGTAGAGAAAAACTTCCGATTCTTCCAGGCCATCCTTTTCGTACCCCAGATCCAGCATGAACTTGGGGTATTCGGTGCTGATCTTCCAGCCCGGGGGGGCGGCCACGTTGAAAGGGTACCGGATTCCCGTGAATTGATTCCCTTCGATCTTTCCCACCGGAGCCTTCGAGTCCACCTTGACCGCTTCCCGGACCGGGACCCCGGCGCAGCCGGCCATGGAAATGAAAAGAACGCCCAGGATCAACAACCAGGATAATTTTTTCCGCATTTTAACCTCCCCTTGGGATCTCTCCGAATCATGGACCGGCTGTTCCCATGGTTCCTCGAACCGAGCTTTTTCCCCTGGTATTCAGCCTCTTTTTCGGCATATTTTATTTTAAACCCGGATTTACGCAGGCTGTCAAGGAGCAAAAAAGAGCAGAAAGAATGGAGGGGTTCGGAAAGTCCTGTGGGGGGAATTCGTGGATTGCCCCCACAGGACGGTTTAACTTGTGGAAAGGGGGAAGAAGAATCAGCCGACCAGAGTGGCTAGGTAGGCATCGCCCATCTTGTCCACATGGTCCTTAATATTCTCGAAGTCGTTGTAATGTCCCTCCTCCTCCCCCAGGAGTTTCTCGAAGAGCTGTTTGGAAATCTGGTCTTTCTCCTGGGCGCAGATTATGGCCGCTTCATTGTACATTTTCAGCGCCTGGCTCTCCAGGGCCATGTCGGTTTTCAGCATCTCGGCGATGGATTGGCCTTTTTTGGCCGTGGCGTCGGGTTTGCTGGTGGGTTCTCCCTTGAGGAAAAGAATTCTCTCGGCCAAAGCCTCGGCATGCTTCATCTCCTGGATGCCGATCTCCTTCAGCTTCTTGGCCAGCTTGCCGAAATCCTGATCCTCCAGTTCGTAATGCTGGGCCATGTACTGGGTGATGGCGGAAAGCTCCCGGGCCCGGGCTTCGTTCAATAAATCGATGACCTTCTTGCTCATAATGTCCTCCTTGTCATTTGGGTTATGAATCGCTTAATATCAAATAAAATAATATGCCCGGTGGGGAAAGTAAAGAGGAAAAATGCCCCGGCCAGCGGCTGTCTTGGAGGGCGAGTCGAGCGAGTCGAAAAGGGGTTGCTTCGGATTGCCGTTCGTGTAGAATGTTACTTTTGACCAAAAACCCATCGAGGAGGCGTAAAATGGCTGTTTCTTTGGAACCGATGACCAAGGTGAGCGACAAGCTGAAGGAAAATCTGAACCAAGCCATCGCCCGGGAAATTCAGGTCAGCATCCAGTATATGTGGCAGCATGTGCAAGTTATGGGCGTCAAAGGGGTCGCGGTGCAGGCTAAATTCAAGGAAACGGCGGTTGCGGAAATGAAACATGCGGAAAAGATCGCCGAGCGGCTCTGGTACCTAGGGGGAACCCCGACGACCAAACCGGACCCCATCGCCGTGGGAAAATCCCTGAGGGAATTTTTAGAGCTGGATACCAAGGCGGAGGAAGAAGCGATCCTGATGTACAAGGCCATTATCGAACAGGCCCAGAAGGAAGGGGACGTGACCACCGCGTTTATTTTCAAGGAAATCCTGGAGGACGAAGAAGAACATCACGACCTTTTCACCACCATGCTGGAAGAAGTGTAAAAAGTTTCCAGTTTCAAGTTCAAAGTGAAACGGGCTTCCCCCGGTCGGAAGGGAGTCCCTTTCTTATCGGGCGGGGGCCCCGGTTCACCCCTTGTCTTCAAAGCTGCAATCCCCAACCTGAAATTTCATCTCACCAATTCCATTCCCCGCCCGAAAGCCATCAGATTCACCCCCAGATGAGCACCCGGGAAACTTTCGTGGATGATCTCTTCATAGGTCTTGCGGGCCAGCGGAAGAAGGCCGGTCCCGGCCACGGCTCCCACCATGATGATATTGGTATAGATCGGGGCGCCCAGGGAAAGGGCGATATCCGTGGCATCCACGAACCAGGATTTCCGGGCCAATTCTCGAATGGCCTCTTTGATCCTTTCCAGGGAAGGATATTGGGCGTCGCCCACGGTCACCGCCGTGGGGTAGATAGGCCGGGAATTGATCACCGCCGAAGTGGATGGGTTGCCGTACTGGGCGATGACTCGCAGGGCCTCCACCGGCTCCAGGGCCACGATGAGGTCTGCCTGGCCTTCGGGGATCAAAGGGCTGAATTGGGATTCTTGGGAGATGCGCAGGTGGCTCATGACCGCCCCTCCGCGCTGGGATGCCCCATAGGTGTCCCCGATGGTGACATAATAGCTTTCCCGCACCAGGGCCCGGCCGATTAACTGGGAGGCCATGACGTTTCCCTGCCCTCCGACCCCGGCGATGATCAGGTTCAACGGGTCTTTGGATAGCTTCATGGGTTTTCCTCTCTGATGATGGCCGATTGGGGGCAGATGTCGGCACAGACCCCGCAACCTGTGCAGATGACCTCGTCAATCTCCGATTTCCCTTTGGCTTGGTTCCAGATCAGCCCCGGACATTTGAAAATCCGGGTGCAAAGCCGGGCGCATCCGCAGGCCTCACCCTTGCACTTTTCCGCATCCACGCGAACTTTGTAGGCGGCCTTTTCGCCCTTGGCCTTGACTAGAGCGCATTTGCGGCGGGAGATGAGGACCCGGACCCCTCCTTCCTGATTGATCAGGTCGAGGACCTTCTCGGTCGTTCCCTGGAGGTCGAAGGGATCGCAAGTTTCGACGCGTACGCCCAGGGAGGAACAGAGCTTTTCGATGTCCACCGCGGGAGCCGGCGATCCGGTGGCCGTCTCCCCGGTCCCCGCATGGGGCTGGAAACCGGTCATGGCCGTGGCGCTGTTATCCAGGACCACCAGGACGAAATTGGACTGGTTGTACACCCCGTTGATCAGGGCGGGAATGGCGGCATGAAAAAAGGTGGAGTCGCCGCAGACCGACAGCACGGGCTGGTTGAAACCGAATGGCTTCAACTGCCCGAAGCCGGTGGCCAGGCCCGTTCCCGATCCCATGGCGTGCATGGTTTTCAACTGGTAAAAACCGGCCGGGCCCAGGCCGATGGAGTAACAGCCGATGTCCCCGGTCACGAAGCCCCCGCGCCCGTCGAGCTTGAGGGCATTCTTGATCGCCCAGAAAGTGGCCCGGTGCGGACACCCGGCGCAGAAACCCAGGTCCCGCTGGGGCACCAGGGGCTTGGTCATCTCCAGGGCCTTCTTTCCATAGTTTGAATCCCTGGGCGCATAGGGTTTGTCCATGACCCTGGATACCGCGTTGATGATCAGGTCCGGGTTGATTTCCCCGAAGGGGTGGACATGGCCGGAGCTCTTTCCATAAAAGGTCCAGGAACCGATCTCCGGGGACCATTCGGCGGCGAGTTCCTTCACGTTGTTCTCCAGGAAAGGGTCCACCTCTTCGACGAATAAAATCCGCTTGGCATTGGCCATGTGTTTGGCCAGCAGCTTGGACGGAAGAGGCCAAGTCGTTCCGACCTTGAGGATCCCTACCCGCTCCCGTAGGTTCAACGCCCTCACGGCTTCCTGGGAATAGAACCAGCCGCTTCCCGAGGTGATCATGAGAAGTTCGGGTTTCTCCGGGCCCACGTACCAGTTGAAGGGGGAATTCTCGAACGTCTCTTGCACCTTTTTCAGCTTCAGGTGAAGGGACAAGTGGCGAAGGGGGGCGGCCACGGGGATAAAGATCTTGGTGGTATCGTAACGGGCGGTCCTTTTTCCCGCGGGAAGTTCTCCCAGGAGCACGTTTCCACGGGCATGGGAAACCCGGGACACGCTCCGGACGATAACCAGACTGTTGATGGATTCGGAGAGGTCGAAGGCATACTTGGTCATGTCCTTGGCTTCCTGGAAGGTGGCCGGCTCCAGGAGGGGAAGGTCGCCCAGCTTGGAAATAAAACGGGAGTCTTCCTCGTTGGTGGAGGAGAGGGCAGCCGGGTCGTCCGCGGCGACCAGCACCAGACCCCCGGTTCCGACTCCGGAAAGATTCAGGTTAAGAATGAAATCCGAAGCCACGTTGACCCCGTTCTGCTTCATGGCGCTCAGGGCCCGCAGACCGGCAAAAGAGGCCGAGGCCGCGGCTTCGAGGGCCACCTTCTCGTTCACCGACCACTCCACGTAGATTCCCATGTCCTTGGCCACCTGGGAGAGGGTGCCGATGATTTCGGACGAAGGGTTGCCGGGGTAGGCCGCGGCGAACTGGACCCCTGCCTCCAGGGCCCCGCGGGCGATGGCCTCGTTTCCCATGAGGAGCTCATTGGAACCCGGAGCGTTTTTTTGGATGACCGACATAAATCCTCCTGAATGGGGTTTCGAGTCCCGAGTTCCAGGTTTCGGGTTGGAAAAGGGAAACTTTCAACCCGAAACTCGAAACTTTATGGGGCCCGAATGCGAGACTTATTAAGGCAGGAGGGGCCGCAGCGCGTCAGCCCCCTTCAAGTACAATAGGTTTTCCTTGCTGCCCGTCCTTTTGACGATGTTCTCCAGGGCCCGCTTCTTCTTCAGCAGGGAGGCTTCCTCGAGGTGCCTGAGGTTGGCCCTGGGCATCTCCGCCGCTTCAATCATTCCGGCCTTCCTGGCCCCCTCCAGAAGCTCCTGCCCCCTGGCCGTGCGGACAATGACCGTGTTCCACCCGGGGATGCCCTCCACCGCCCCCACCGACAGATCGGAAAATTCAGCGGTCATATCCAGGCAAAAACCGCATGTGGGCCGGACAAACTTCCGGATGTGGTCCAGGGAAATGGATTTCGTCCCGTCCGGCAACTGTAGCTGGAGCCTATTGGCCGGGGGAGGAGGGATGTCCATCTTACCGATTTTTTCAATGGGATAGTCTCTTTTCAAAAATTGGAGGGTGTCCTGGTAAGCCAGGGCCCAGGTGCAGAAAAGACCGATAACCAGATGGAGCTTATGGATTTGGTTCTTGTCCTCCAAAGGATTGATCCTCATCTTTGCCAAAGCCAGCACCTGGCAGGGAATTCCTACGACGCCGATCTTTTGGGCAGCTCCCTGCACCCCCTTGTTTAAGGCTTCCAGGGTTGGGGAAGCGATATAATTCGAGCCGGCGCAGGCCAGGACCTGCCGTTTGTTCCGGGCCAGCGTACCGAAAGAAAGCAGGTCTTTGCCTCTCTGGGTCAAAACGGCCCCGTCGATCATTCTTTTCTTCAACGCCAAGGAAATGAGCGCCGAGACCACTCCCCCATATTGCCCTTTGGCCAGGGAGGTCTTGTCCAGGGATTTGGCCATGACCACCTGCACGTGGGTCCCCAGAGAATCGCCCGGGTAGGGCGCTCCGAATAGGGCCCGGCTGACCGCCTCCAGGTCCGAAGAAGTCCGGGGGCAAAAAAAATAACACCGTCCCTGGGAAAGGTTGCAGTTGTCCAGGAGAACGATCCGGCCGCGGTAGGCCCGGAAATAGGGGCAAAGCCCGACGCAAGCACCGCAGAGGGTGCAAAGGTCTGCTTTGATCACTTCCTTTTCCAGGTCCTGGGGACCTTTGATTTCCGCGTTCATCGCTTCTTGCCCTTTCTGGCTTTTGGCTCCATGAATGGGTCGTAGATTCACCGAAAGAGTTGACTACCCTTTAGTCTATAATCAAAGTTTTGTCAATTCATAAAGTCAGGCTGTGCGGTTAGATGGATTAATCGAAAATGGGATCGCAATCCAAAAGGGCCACGGGCAGTCCGACTGCTCTTTCGATTTCGGGAAAGGCCCTGCCTTGCAGATCCCTTCTCCACTGGCCCAGGGAAAAAGGGGATGAGGGGATGACCACTAGGTCAGGAGGGGGATTCTTTCGCAGAAACTCCCGGATGGCCTTGATGAAGTCCCGGACAACCAGCAGGTCCCCCATGCAGATGTTCCCCCCGAAATA
>JACAEW010000030.1 GCA_013388675.1 Syntrophaceae bacterium
ACGAACTATATTCATCCGTAACATCCACTTTTCGAAGTATCCAGAAAGCTCCGTTTCAGGTCCAAGGTCTCTTGTATCCTTTTCAATAAATTATGTCGCCTTATTTATGCAAGGCTATATAAAAAAACGCCCCCCAATAGGGACAAGCTTCAAATCACCCCTTCTTCTTTAAGCTTCATCACCTCGCCCGCAGAGATTCCCAAATACCTGCCGAGAATAGTTTCATTGTGCTCTCCGACCAATGGGGAAGTCCACTCGATCTGCCCCGGAGTTTTGGTGAGCTTAAAGGGAAATCCGGCCAGTTTGGCCCGGCCGATAATGGGATGGTCGATTTCCACGAAGTATCCCCGCTCCTTCAGGTGAGGGTCTTCGACCACCTGCTGGATGTTGAAGATGGGCGAGTTGGCGACCCGCTCCCGGTCCATCATTTCCCCCACCTCTTTCACCGTGTACTGGGTCGTCACCTCTTCGATTTCTTTCGCCAGCTCCCATTTTCTCGCCCAGCGCAATCCTTTCGTGGCGTTTTTGGGGTCCTGGTACCATTCCATCTTACCGATGGCCCGGCAAAATCGCTCCCAGTGTTCGTTCCCCACGGTAGCGATGATAATGTACCCGTCCTTGCACTTGTAAGCGGCGAAGGGAGACTCGTTCGTGTTGTGCGAGCCGATGGGGCCCATGAGTTCCCCGCCTACCGTCCACCGGGCGATGGCGCCTTCGAGAATCGAAACCATGGCCTCCTGCATGGACACATCCACGTACTGCCCCTCTCCGGTCCTTTGCCGGTGCCACAAAGCGGCCATGATGGCGAAGGCGGCGTGCACGGCGGCGTTGATGTCCCCCAGGGAGGTTCCCACGCGCGTAGGGGGGGTATCCGGATAGCCGGTCACGGACATGAGCCCGCTCGTCGCCTGGGCGATGATGTCAAAGGCGATCTTGTCCGAGTACGGTCCCCACTGCCCGAACCCGCTGATGCCGCACATGATGATCCGCGGATTGATCTCTTTCAGCGCCTCGTAGCCGATCCCCAGCCGTTTCATAACCCCGGGGGCGTAATTTTCCAGGACCACGTCGCTGATCCTGACCAGGTCCTTGAAGAGGCTCACTGCCTTGGGATGCTTCAGGTTTAGGGTAATCCCAAACTTGTTCCGGTTCAGGGAGAGGAAATAGGCGCTGCGACTCCGGTCATGAGGCCCCCCCTTTCCCTTTTCCACCCGGGGAGGATTGTCCCGGATCATCTCCCCTTCGGGCGGTTCGATTTTAATCACTTCGGCTCCCAGGTCGGCGAAGAGCATGGAGCAATAGGGCCCCGCCAGAATTCTGGTAAGGTCCAAAACCCGAATTCCCTCAAAAGCTTTGCCAGGCATTCTAAGAAATCCTTTCTTTTTTCCGCATGAATCGTTTGTTCAGGTTTAACAGGGCGCTTAAGCCCCTATCATCAAGTCATGGCTGGATAAATTTTCGAGGCTTTCCAGGGGAATCTTGAGGGTTACCCTTCATAATCCCCCAGCCAGATCACGTATTTTTTTAAATCCGTCTTGCCCATCCGTTCAAAGAGCCTCCGGTCGGCCGTTATCAGGTAATTCTCATATATCCTGGCAACACACAAATATACGGAATCATATGCGGTAATTCCGTAGGCCATGCCCATCTCCACGGCCAATGAACTCAGCGCCTTTGAGGGTTCGATCATGAGGGGAAAAGAACGAATCAAATCGGCAATCTGCCCCACTTCAGAACGATCTAACTCTCTCTTGCGATGATTTTCCCAGAGGATATTTGCGGATTCCGGGTAAATCAGGTCCGGGGCCCTGAGACGGATTTCTCCCCGTTCGATCCGCAAAAATAATTTCTCTGCCTTTTCCCAAAGGACCTCGGGAAGAAAGAACTTGACCAGCACGTTGGCATCCAGGACCAGGTTCAACGCCGCCGATCCTCCCGAAGGATTTTTGCGCTGTCGGAAAAGCGGATAGGCTTCCTGCGGAGGTCCGCTCGAAGGTCTTTTACCTTCTGGAACAAATCGGGGGATGACTGGCTTACCCTTAGCTCCAGGGCCGCCCGGAGTTCTTGCTGCAACGACCTTTTATTGCGTTTGGCGATGCGCTTGAGCCGGCTTACCAACGCCTCGGGAATATCCCGAATCAGCACTGTAGCCACAAAATTTTCCCCTCCTTGCTATCGAAATGATAGCCTACAACGGATGCTCCGGCAACCGAATCGAGTTTCACCCTGGAAGGAAATGAAGGGCTGGGAGCAAAGGACTCGGGGACAATCAGCCTGCCGATCGCCCATCGGAAATTGGCGAATCGGAAATCAGATGACGCCTTGTTCTCTGAGTTCTTTCAACTCCTCCTTTCCGATTTTCAGGTATTTGCCGAGGATGAGTTCGTTGTGCTCCCCCACCAGGGGCGATGGGCGCTCCACGGCCCCCGGGGTTTCCGACATTTTGAAGGGGATGCCGGGGATCTTGGCCTTGCCGATAATCGGGTGCTCCACTTCCACGAAATACCCCCGCTCCCTCAGGTGCGGATCGTCGACAACCTGGGCTACATTTTGAATGGGAGAATTGGCCACCCGCTCCTTATCCATCATTTTGCCAACTTCCTTGACCGTATGTTTCCCGGTGATTTTTTCGATCTCTTCGGCGAGGATGAATTTCCGGTCCCAGCGCTGCCTCTTGGTTCGATATTGAGGGTCTTCAGCCCATTCCGGCTTTCCGATGGCCCGGCAGAAGCGGTGCCAATGCTCATCCCCCACCGTGGCGATGATGATGTACCCGTCTTTACACTTGAATGCGCCCATGGGTGCGTCATGGGGGTTGTGGGAGCCGATGGGCGGGAAAAGTTCCTTGCCGATGGTCCAGCGCACCACCGCCCCTTCTAAAATCGACACCATGCACTCCATCATGGAAACGTCGATGGCCTGTCCCTTCCCGGTTTTTTCTCTGTGCCAAAGGGCGGTCATGATGGCGAAGGCCGCGTGGACGGAGGCGTTTACGTCTCCCAGGGAGGTTCCTACCCGGGTGGGCGGGCTATCCGGGTAGCCGGTGATGGCCATGAGTCCGCTCATGGCCTGGGAAATGACATCAAAAGCAATCCTTTCGGAATAGGGGCCCCACTGGCCGAACCCGCTGATGCTGCAAAGGATGATCCGCGGATTGATCTCCCGCAGGACCGGATAATCGATCCCCAGCCGCTTCATGACTCCCGGCGCGTAATTCTCCAGGACGAGGTCGCTGATCTTGACCAAATCCTTGAAAATCCCCAGGGCCCGGGGATTTTTCAGATTCAGGGTGATCCCGTACTTATTGCGGTTGAGGGTCAGGAAATACCCGCTCCGGCTGCGGTCATGGGGACCGCCTTCCCCTTGCTTGACCAGGGGCGGGTTGTCCCGGATGATCTCTCCTTCGGGCGGCTCGATTTTGATAACCTCCGCCCCCATGTCGGCGAACAGCATGGAACAGTAGGGCCCGGCATAAATACGGGTGAGGTCGAGGACCCGGATTCCCTTTAGAGCTTTGGATTCCATGGTTTATTATGCCTCCTTAAGAAGCCCCTGGAGGATCGGGTGGGTGAGGTCCTGCACCTTTTCCTCGGTCGGCGGTCTCCCGGCTCTGGGGATTGAACCCAAATCCTTTAAACCAAGGCTCGATTTTATTGTCAAGGAAAAATTGACTTCTTCTTGAAATTTTCGGTTGACATAATCTCCTGGGAGGCGTAGCTTTCAACCAGGCGTCGAGGTTTGGATGTACTTTTCATTCCTTGAATTTTGGGTAGGTGCGGAGATTGGCACGTCAACATGAATATGGATTTTATGGGCAGGGTGTCTGCAAACGGCAATGAGGAGGTTTGGGGATTAGGCATTAAAACAATGGGGCCGGTCAATGGAGGGGTTGAAAGCTGCCCCATACAGTCTTTATAATCCTTGTTCGACGATACGGAAAAAAGGGAAGGCATGAAAATAGGCTTGGCCTTAGGAGGCGGTGGGGTCCGAGGTTTGGCGCATATTCCCATATTAGAGGCTCTCGACGATCTGGGCATCAAGCCAAGCATCGTTGCCGGAACCAGCATGGGTGCGATCATCGGGGCTCTCTATGCGTCTGGGATATCTGGAAAGGAAATCAGAGAGCGCATCAGCAGACACCTTATCCTAAAAGATGATACCTGGCGCGACCTCATTGCGAAGAAAGGTGACCTTTTGAAATGGGTCTCTGCATTCTCGGCGGAATTTAAACGCGGCGGTTTTTTCAGCACTCGGGGATTCTTCGAGTACCTTTTTAGTGAGATTAAAAAGCGGACTTTTGAAGAGCTTGAGATTCCCCTTTTAGTGATTGCTGCGGACTATTGGACCGCAGATGAGATTGTGTTTGAAACCGGGGGTTTGCTTCCTGCTATTCAGGCTAGCATTGCTGTGCCAGGGATATTTGCCCCCGTATCCATTGCCGGCAAAGTCCTTGTCGATGGAGGCGTCGTAAACTTGGTGCCCTACGATCACATTTTGGAAAGAGCCGAATTCACAATTGCAGTAAATGTTAGCAAGGCGCGCAATCCTGACAGGCAGGAAATTCCCAGCGCTCTCGAATCAATTCTAGGGGCTTTCGATATCATGCAGGCTTCAGCCCTCGCTGAAAAGATGAAATACCGGAAGCCTGACATCTATGTCCATCCAGAGATCCAAGGTGTGCGGATGCTCGATTTTAGAAAAATC
>JACAEW010000024.1 GCA_013388675.1 Syntrophaceae bacterium
CCAGAGAATGATTTCTCGACAGTTCTTTGGGCATGTTTGTCAACCCTCTATGAGGGGAACCACCAACTGGAGAGCCGGATGCGGGAGAACCGCCTGTCCGGTTCGGAGGGAGGGGGGACCGAACTCAATCGGCCCTCCCTACCCCTATCAATAACAATATTCTTATTGGTTCTACCGGTGCCCAACCGGGCATTTTAAAAGATTGCGGCCCTTGTGGTTGAGCCGCTTATAAAGGAGATCTCATGACACACACTTTACATCGTACCGGCGACCTGCAGAGTTTAAAGGAAGACTTCCCCATGCTGACTCACGTTGCCCGGGGATTTAATGATAAAGATGCCGGCCCCCGGCTGAAGCAGATCGCCCGGATCATGATGAAGCACACCGACCTTCACTTCGGGGACTGCAAGGTGGGAAACAAATACCAGATGGACCCGGCGGAGATCGTGGAAAAGCTCACCGTGGGCTGCCAGTGCGTCTTCAAGGACAAGAAGAGCCTGATTGCCTGCATGAAGGAGCTGAAGGAAAAGGACCAGGGCATCTCCATCGTGGTCTCCGGGCTCTTTGACGAGGTTTTCGATTGCTGCGACAAGGCCGCTCTGAAGCCCCCCCTGATCGAATTTGCCCTCGGAGTTCATGGCAATACGAAAAGGCTCTGGCCGCCCGAGATCCTGGACTTTGTGACCATGTGCGGCCACGGGCTGGTTTCGGGCCGGCTCGTGAAAAGGATGGTGGAGGACATCAAAAAGGAAAAGATCACCGTGGAGAAGGCGGCCATTGAATTGGCCAAGCCCTGCCTCTGCGGGATCTTCAACCCCGACCGGGCGGCCAAGCTGTTGAAGAAAATGACCGGTCGAGTGTAGGGCCGGGTTTCAAACCCGCCGTTGATTGCGGCAAGATGGTTATTCTCCCGCGGGGGCGGTTCGCTAACCGTCCCTACGGAGGATGAACCGACGAGCTAGGGAAGGGGGAAGGAGAAGGAACACTTTGGACTCCAATCAACATCGCCGTCCTAAAGTCGCGATCATCATGGGCGATGCCACGGGGATCGGCCCGGAAATCGTGGCCAAATCCCTGAATACCGAGGAGACCCGCCGGCTTTGTATTCCCGCGGTAATCGGGGATGCCCGGGTGATGGCCGAAGCGATTCGCCTGACCCAAGTCCCCTTGAAGACCCAAGTCCGCAAGAGCTGGAAGGAGGTTACGGGGGAGGTCGGCCTGATGGAGATATTCGACCTCGGCAACCTTAATCCACGGGAATACCGCCTGGGTGAAGTCAGTGCACGGGCTGGAAAGGCCTGCCTTGAATACCTCGATTTTTCCATCTCGCAAGTCATGCATGGCCAGGCCGAAGCCATCGTATTCGCCCCCTTGAACAAGCTGGCCATGAGCCTGGGAGGCTCCGACTTCAAGGATGAGCACAACTATTTGGCCAAGCACACCAAGGCGGAACTTCACGGGGAAATCAATGTCCTGGAGCCCTTCTTTACTTCCCGGGTTACCTCTCACATCGGCTTCCGGGATATCGTGAATCGGTTGACCCCCGAGCGGATCATCAAGGCCATCCGACTGCTCCACCAGACCATGAACCGGGCCGGCATTGAGAATCCCCGGATCGGGGTCGCCGCCCTTAATCCCCATGGGGGAGAGAAGGGACTTTTCGGGCCGGAAGAGGAGTCCATCATCAAGCCGGCCCTGGAAAAGGCCAGGGCCGAAGGGATAGACGTGGTCGGGCCCTACCCTGCGGACACCATCTTTTTGCGGGCCCGCCGGGGCGAGTTTTCCGGAATCGTGACCATGTATCACGACCAGGGCCAGATTGCTACCAAGCTGCTGGGATTCGATCGAGGGGTCACCGTTGCCGGCGGCCATCCCATCGTGATTACCACTCCGGCCCACGGAACCGCCCATGATATCGCCGGGAAGGGAATTGCCGATATCGGTGCCTTTCAGGCAGCTTTGCGGATTGCCGTGCGGATGGCCCAGCATACCAGGGTCAGCGGATGATGATTTCGCTTGCTTTGTTTCCTGCGGCCCAATAGAATTTGATGAACTTCAGCCATCGATCAATCCGAAGCACGAAATTCGAAATCCGAAAAAAGTTGATCCCCGAAATGCAAAATTTAAAAATGATGATCTCCTAAAAAGTCAAATTCCAATGAATTGGGTCATTCCGGCAAAAGCCGGAATCCATTCATTTCCATCAGTTCTGGACCCCGGCTCTCGCCGGTGCGCCGATAAAAATCGACGGGATGTAGTGAATGAAAGAGTCATACGGTGAAGGAGTAGCGATCCACACCGGCCCCGAGTCATGCGCAGGAGGCCGCAAGGCGTCAGGCGAAGCGCTGACAGGGGTACGGGCGGGCTGGGTATCGAGCCGCGAAATACCACCACTCCAGGGTGCCGACGAACTCGGCGACGCGGAAGGCAACATCGCACGGGGCGAGAGCGCGAGTCCCGGGCGGACCCTGCGCGGTCCAAGACCCCAAGCACGCCCGGAAACATCCTGGGCGAGAATCGGGAGATCCCATGGC
Source organism: Syntrophaceae bacterium (assembly GCA_013388675.1). Taxonomy (GTDB): domain Bacteria; phylum Desulfobacterota; class SM23-61; order SM23-61; family SM23-61; genus SM23-61. The sequence goes on from JACAEW010000024.1 coordinate 2,535, forward strand.
TGCCTGGCGGCAGAGGGTGCGGGCCAGGACGCAGCGGGAAGTCCAAGGACGTAATCCGATGATGAACGGCCATGGGAAGTCTCACCGCCCCATAGTACCGACGAAGCTCCCGAACAAAGCCGGTGAAGCGGTGGCGGAGGGGGTGGAGGGAAGGGGGCTGGCCAAGGGGAACTCGCGAGAGCAAAACGTGCTCCGGACACAGGGCCGGGTC
>JACAEW010000009.1 GCA_013388675.1 Syntrophaceae bacterium
GGATGGGAGGGGGCCGGGCTGAAATCTCATTGCCCCAGGGCAGCAACTTCGGCGATCTTCTGGGGGAGATCAAAAAGGGTTTCGGCGCAACTATGCCTCCCCAGCTTCGGGACAAGGACCAAGAGACCTTCAACCGGTCCCTGTGGGCCATGAGGGGGAAGGAGCGATTGAGCGAGCTGAATGCCGGTCTGAGGGATGGCGATGAAATTCAGTTTTTCCTGTCCCTTGCAGGGGGATAAAAATTGTAGGGGCGGCCCGATGTGGCCGCCCGCAGGATGGGCAACCATCAGGCGGTTCGCGTGATTGGCGCTATCATCTCTCCTAGGCTGATTGCGTCTTGCAAAGATGGAATATTTTTTCATTTCCGCTATGGGCCATGCCCTGGGCGACAGGCGGATTTTGGAAAAATTGGAAGGGGGGATGGAAAGGTCTTTTGAATGGGCGTGAGGATTTGAATCGGCAATGAAAACCATAGAAAAGGGGGTTATATGAGAAAAGTTCCAAAAAGAAAGGTAGCCATCGTGGGGGCTTTTACCACTCCCTGCCGGGGGCGATGGCTATCGAAAACGATCTGGGAATTAGCCCAGTGGGCAGTTTCCGGCGCATTGCAGGATGCCAAACTCAAGATCGACCGAGTCGATGCGGGAGTCATCGGGCTATACAATGATATCTTCGCCCGACAGGCGATCCCCGAGAGCTCTTTCCTCGGGCACATGGGTTTGGCCTTCAAACCGCTCCCAAGAGTAACCAACGGGGGGGCCACGGGCATCTATACCTTCGGGGTAGCTTTCGACATGGTAGCCAGCGGAAGGTATGACATTGTTCTGTGCATCGGCGCGGAGAAGGCCACGGACTGTTACGACTTCATGAGCGAGACCCAGACGCCGGAAGTGGTACAGACCATAGCCTGGTCCTGGGACCCTCTCTTCGAGAGGGATCAGGGAGCGACGGCTTCCGACTCCTATGCCGAGGTCATTCTTTCTTATATGGACCAGTATCCCAACGATCTGAAGATGCCTGTACGGGGCGAAATCCTCCGGATCATGTGCGAGCAGGCCAAGAATAACCCAAACGCCCAGCGGCGGGACGAAATTGTGACTCCCGAGCGGGTAGCCAATTCACCCTGGATCATCGAGCCGGCATTCAAGAAGCTGGAAACCTGTGTATACACGGAAGGAGCTTGCTGCTTGATTTTTGCCGCCGAGGGAGTGGCGGAGGAAATCTGCAAAGACTCCGGGCAGCCGCCGATCTGGATCGAGGGGGTGGGCTTTGCCAATGAACCCTACTGGTGGGGGATCAAGCATCCCCATAAGCTGCCGGGGAGGATCGAGTCGGACCATCTGGCGGCTAAGGCGGCGTACGAGATGGCCGGGGTGGGCCCGAAGGATATCAATGTGGTCGAGCTTCACGACGCTTTTCTTCCTCAGTTGGAGATCACGATGGCCGAGATGGGCTTTGTCCCCCTGGGTCATGCCGATGACCTCATCGAGAAGAAGATCATGGCTCCCCACGGAAACCTTTTGATCAATCCCTCCGGTGGGCTCATCTACGGCGGGCATTTTGTCGGCGGCAGCAATATGTTCTCCGCCTGGTCCGCCAGACGGGAGCTGATCCGAAGAAAATTGGACTATGCCTTGATCCATGGAACCGGAGCGTCTTCGGCCCAATACGGCGGGGCGGCTGTTTTGAAAAGGGGGGTGATCTGATGGAAAAGCTTATGAGAAGACCTGGGGATTATGTAATTCCGCACGAGGCGATTCCCGAGGTGATGAGCCGAATCAGCGTGTCCGCGGAAGATAATTTTGTCTGCGTCGAGCGGACCGAGCCCATGTTTACCACCTACTGGGCTACTGCGGGGGAGGTGTCCCCCTTCTTCCTCGCGGTCATGAAGGAGAAGAAGATCCTCGGCGCCCGCTGCCCCAAGTGCAGGATGGTCATCTGCCCGCCTTACATGACCCGTTGCCCGGTCTGCCAGAATGAAGATTGCAGCTTGGTGAACCTGGAAACAGGGATCGAGATGCCCCAGGTCGGGTACATGCTGGGGACCCCCCCGATTACCGTGTTCGCCAACGCCCGGTTCGCCCGCTATGCGCCCTTTGGCCGTGGCCGGGTAATCCTCGGGGAGTCCCAATCGGCCCTGCCCATCCAGGTCTTTACTACCACGGGATTCCTGAAACCGGGAATCTTCAAGGCGGGGACGAAGGTGAAAATCGTCTTCCGGAAGGTGCGCATGGGTTTTTCCACCGATTATTTCGCTGTTCCCCTGGACGAGGTTCCGGAGAGGCTTCGGGACAAGAGCGGACTGGAAGAGACGGCCCTCAAGTGGAAAAGCATGGAAATCGCAGAACCGCAGTTGACCGACGCTTTCAAAAAGCAATTCCCGAAGGCCCTTCAGGCGGTTACCAAATTTGTCGGCGCCATCCCCAAAAGCCCGCGGGCCCAGCGTGACCTGGCCAACTGGACCCGGAAAATCCAAGTCAAAACCGGGGGGGGTAAATTCGGGCTGCTCCTGGAAAAGCAGAAGATCAAGGTGTTGAAGGATAAAGTGACCCGCCCGGACCTGGTCCTGGTGGTGGAGGACCCGTCGCACCTCATTGCCTGGACGAACGGAGATTCTTTGATCAACCTGATTCGCACGGGAGGCGCCGCGATCAGCAACCTTCAGGATATGGAAACCATCTTCAAATTCGACCGTCTCCACCGGTCGATCCGGCGGGATGCGGAGGAAAGAGGGAAAAAATAAGAGACGGAATGGGACGCAGATAAACGCGGATAAGAAACGATGATGTGATAAATAAGTAGGGGCAATTCATGAATTGCCCCCTGCGCTTTGCCAAAGGAAATCCCCATTGTTTGGGGAACCGTAGGGGGGGCCCCCC
>JACAEW010000189.1 GCA_013388675.1 Syntrophaceae bacterium
CTTGCCATGGAGTCCGCACGCCTCTCCAAGCAACCGGTTTTTTTGGGGGCTTTGGCCCAGCAGCTCTATCAAATGATGGTTCGCCAGGGGAACGGGCAGAAGGATTTCTCCGGGATTATACAAATATACCCCAAATCACCCAACCTTTGATTCGTCTGCTTTCTTTTTTTCCTGGAAGATAACGGGGACCCCAAGCCCCTGGGTCCTTTGTATTCAGCCAGGCAAGTCCTAAACTTTTCCCGGCGGCCTCCCCTTTTCCAGGACCTGCTTTAATTTCTGGACATGTTCCTCCCGGGGCGGGCAGAAAATATCGATTCCTTTGAAGCCGGTCTTCGTCTGTCCGCCGTGGGGAATATTCGCCGGATGAACACAAACATCCCCCGCCTTCATGAGGAAGGTTTCCTCCCCGCAGATATGCTCCTCCTCCCCTTCCAAAATGATGAGGATCTGTTCCGAGGGGTGGGTATGCACGGGGAAAACGCATCCCGGCGGGTTCTGGATGAAACTCACCAAAACCCTTTCCGTCAGGAGGAGGCGGCTCTTGGATTCCTCCGTCAGGGGAACCAGAGGCAGGTCTTCAATCCTTCTCAGGTATTTGGATTTTTTTTCCATCATGCAATTTCTCCTTTCGGTAAAAGGGAGGGGAGGAATTCCTTTGCCCCCCCTTGCCCCTTGGGAAGATTCGGAGGCCCCATCACCAATCACTTCTTGAGAAGCCGGATCAGGTTGCGCCCCGAGTAAACGATCATGATGGCTCCTGCCAGGGGAATGCAAAGGTACCAATAGTGTTTGGAAAGCTCCAGGATCGGGGAGCGGTCATGGGCCGAGGCCATGAGCCGGAATCCATAGTAGGTCATAACCCCGATGAAAAAAATCGAAAGCAGCTCGACGACGATGCCGACCCATGTCCCGGCGCGCCGTCCTTTCAGCTTGTTCGGAAGCCAGTCCACGCGAAAATGCTCGTTGTCCCGCCAGAGGGCGGCGGCTCCCATAAAGACCATCCAGGCGAAGGCCCACTCGATAATCTCGTCCGACCACCCCAGGGAGGTAACGGGAACAAAGCGGACCAGCACGACCGCCGAAAGAAGAAGGAGCAGGGCGATGAAATTCGCCAGGGTGATCCTTTTCAGGAGAATTCCCAACTTTTCATCCAGGAGGGACAAAAAATTCAACCTCGCATCTCCCTTCAGGGTCCCATCAGCAGGTTGGGCAGCCAGAGCGGTATCCCAGGAACAAAGGTAATAATAAGCAGAACGGCGAAGATCCCGAGGAGATAGGGCATGATCTCCCGGGTAAGGGGGCCGATGGCCACCCCACTGATGCTCGATACGGCGAAGAGGACCATCCCGACCGGCGGGGTGAGCAGGCCGATCATGGAACAGAGGGTCATGATGACCCCGAAATGAACCGGGTCGATGGCATACTTGTCGATCATGGGCATAAATATGGGAATGGTGATGACCAGGACCGCAATCCCCTCCAGGAAGCATCCCAGGACTAGAAGAATAAAAATGATAATCATCAGCAGGCCCCAGCGGCCCAATGCTAACCCGGTGAGGGCGTTGATCAAATCTTCGGGGACCCGCTGGTGGACGATGAACCATCCGAAGAAGCCCGCGGCGGCGATGATGAAAAGGACCCGGATGGAGTGAAGCAGGGTTTCCCAGAAAATTTTCGGAAGGTCCCGCATTTTCAGCTCCCGATAGACCCCCATTCCCAAGAACAGGGCGTAGAGGGAGGCCACCACCGCGGCTTCCGTGGGAGTGAAGACCCCCCCGAGGATCCCCCCGATGATGATCACCGGGGTTCCCAGGGCCAGGGCCGCCTCTTTCGAGCTCCGCAGCAACTCGCCGAGAGACGCCCGGGGTTCCCGGGGATAATTGCGGGCCTGGGAGATAAAGTACACGGCGATCATCATGGATATTCCCATAAGGATTCCGGGAAGGAAGCCGGCCAGGAAGAGCTTCCCCACAGAAACCCCGGTGATGCTTCCGTAGATCACGAAAGGGATGCTCGGCGGAATGACCGGCCCGATCGTGGCCGAAGCGGCGGTCACCGCGGCGCTGAATTTGGCGGGGTAGCCGCTCTTTTTCATCGCCTCGATCTCGATGAGTCCCAGCCCGGCCGCGTCGGCCACCGCCGCCCCGGACATTCCCGAAAAGATCATGCTCGCGACCACGTTGACATGACCCAGGCCGCCCCGGAAATGGCCGACCAGGGCCAGGGCAAAACGAAACACCCGTTCGGTGATCCCTCCGGTGTTCATCAGGTTTCCGGCCAGGATGAAGAAGGGGATGGCCAGAAGGGTGAAGGCGGTGGTGGTGGAATACATCCGCTGCGCCACCATGGTCAGAATGAACTCCTGCCCCTGGACGAGGTAGGCCAATGCGGCCGTAAGCCCCATGGCCACGGCAATGGGCACCCCCAGGAGCATGAATCCCACCAGCACCGCAAAGATGAGCAGAGTCAGCATAACCGCCGCCTTCTCCCCTCCGGAATCAGCGGGCCGATTCCACCATCTTCATGAACTTCTTCACGTTATCCTCTCCCGCATACTTCCCGATCTGGTCATAGGCCGGGCCCATGACCGCGCGGAATTTGGCCGCATCCGGCGTGGTCACAGCCATCCCCTTTTCCTTCAGATTCGCCACCAGGTCCTTTTCATCTTCCTGGATGGCCTTGCGGAAGAAATCGCCCGCCTTCTTGCTTTCCTCCCGGAAGATTTTCTGCTCCTCCGCCGACAGGCCTTTCCAGGTCTTCAGGCTTACCACATGGACCATGGAATTATACACGTGCCGCGTGAGGGCCAGGTGCTTCTGGACTTCATAGATTTTGTTGTGGTAGATGACCGCCAGCGGGTTTTCCTGCCCGTCCACCACCCCCTGCTTGAGGGACATGTACAGCTCGGGGAAGGCAATCTTGGTCACCACCGCGCCGCAGGCTTCCATGGCCGCCTGGAGCTGGATTTCCGGGGGGACGCGGATTTTCAACCCCTTCATGTCGGCCGGGCCGTTCACCGGGCGCCGGTTGTTGGTGACGTTGCGGAACCCCCATTCCCAGTTGGAGAGAAAAACCAAGTTTTCCTTTTCCAGCGTCGGGGCCACCCATTCCAAGAAGGGCCCGTCCAGCACCTTGTAAGCATGAGCGTAGCTGTCATAGACAAAGGGCAGCATGACCACCGCAAAAGCCTTCACATACTTATCGAGGGCCCCCTGGGTCGGCAGGCTCATGTCGATGACCCCGAGCTTATTCTGCTCCAGCACTTCGGGCGGGGATCCCAACTGGTTGGCCGGGTAAATCCGGACGGTGGTTTTTCCTCCGGTCCGGCTCTTCACCCCGTCGGCAAACATCACCGCGGCCTTGTGGCCCGGGTGGGTTTCGGCGGCGTAATGGCCGAACTTCAACTCCGCGGCCTGAGCCGGAAGCGACCCGGCCAAAAGGAAAAGAATGATCAGCAATCCGATACCCCACAATCTTGTTTTCATCTGCCTTTCCTCCTTTTTTTCGGGTTCCTTTGGAGCAACCCGATGATGGTTCCGACCCTCTCCCAAGGGGCGGGCCGGAGGTTTACTTTTTTCCCCCTGCCCGCGGGCGGATCAGCGCAAATCCCCCATGGCCACGGGATCCATATCGGCAAAGACCTGATTCTCTCCCAGCATTCCCCAGATGAAAGCATAATTCGAAGTGCCTACTCCCGAATGGATGGACCAGCTGGGAGAGATCACCGCCTCCTCGTTGCGGACGACCAGATGGCGGGTCTTTCCGGGCTCCCCCATGAAATGGAAAAGCACGGCTTCGCGGGGCAGGCGGAAATAAAAGTACACCTCCATGCGCCGGGCATGGGTATGGCAGGGCATGCTGTTCCAGACGCTGCCCGGGGCCAGGACCGTCATTCCCATGACCAGTTGGCAGCTCGGCACACCTTGGGGGTGGATATACTTTCGGATGGTGCGGTCGTTGGCTTCCCCGGAAGACCCCAGGCGGGTGGTTTCGGTGCTCTCGGCGTTGATTTTTGTTGTGGGGAAAGATTGATGGGCCGGGCCGCTGGCGAAATAGAACCGGGAAGGCTTTCGGCGGTCCCGGCTGGCGAAGACGACCTTTTTCGCCCCCCGGCCGATGTATAAACCTTCGTCGGTATCCAACTCATGAACGACTCCGTCCACACGGATGGAACCCGGGGGGCCGATATTGATGACCCCCATCTCTCTCTTCTCCAGGAAAAAATCGACGGCCATTTCCCTGCTTACGCCCAGGGGAATCGGGCGTTGCGGGCAGACGCCCCCCACGATCATCCGGTCGAAGTGGCTGTACACCAGCCGGATCTTTCCGGGGACCAACAGGCCTTGAACCAGGAATTCCCGGCGCATCCTCTCGGTCGAGTAGGACTCGAAATCCTCGGGGTTGGCGGGATGGCGAATTTCCATGTTGCCCTCCTTGCTCCCAAAAAAGATGGCGGAAAAAGCGGCGTCACCCCTTTTCGGACGGCGCCTCGCGGTCCATGGGTTGGCGAAAACCCAGCTTGGCGGAGATTTTCAGGGCTGCTTCCCTGACTTCCCGGTTCAGGGAATCGCGGATCAGTTTCGGGGTCATCCGGACGGACGGCCCGGATATGCTGATCGCCGCAACTACCGCCCCGCTTTCATCCCGGAGGGGGGCGGCCACGCACCGGACGCCCTCCTCGTTTTCCTCGTCGTCCACCGCGTACCCCAGGTCCCTTACCATTCGGAGATGGCGGCGCAAATCATTTGGGTTCGTGATCGTTTTGGGGGTTTTGCAAGGCAGCCCTTTTTGCCGGATGAAATCCTCGAATTGCCCGCCCGGAAGATGGGCCAGCAGAACCTTGCCCACGGCCGAAGAATGGGCCGTCGTCCGGGTGCCGATCTTGGACCCCGTGCGCAGCACCCGGAGGTCTTCGTCGGCTTCGACCCGGTCCAGGTAAAGGACTTCCTGCCGGTCGAGGAGGACCAGATGGACCGTTTCCCGGGTTTTTTCGGCCAGGTCCATCAAGAAAGGCCGTGCCTCCCGCCGGAGGTCCAGCTGATTGAGCACCCGCTGACCCAGTTCCACCACCTTGTATCCCAGGAAATACTTTTTGCTCTCCGGGTCCTGCCGGGCAAACCCGAAAAAGGCCAGGGAGGAGAGGAGGCGATGGGTCGTTCCTTTGGGAAGGCGGACCCGGGCGGCCAGTTCTCCCAGGCTGATTCCCGCAGGCGCCTGGGCGAGTACCTCCAGGAGAAGGGAAACCCGGTCGATCGTCTGCACCGGGCTGGAACGTATGGGAAGCAGAGGCTTTCGCCCTTCCTTCTTGCGGGTTTTTTTTGCGGCCATCGACCGTTCCTCCCGGAAATCCTTTGCGGCCAAGCCCAAAAGGTCTTCGAAAGCGGGGTGGGGGTCCCCACCTCACTATTCCATAATATGAAACGACATATCTTATGGTGGTATGCCCCTCATAGCAGGAATCGGCCGGCTCTGTCAAGGTTTTTTTCTGAACGCTGTCGTCGGGGATAAGGGAATTTCGTTTCCTGCCAGGAAATAGCGACCCCAATTCGCCGCCAAGGCGAGGGCGAAAAGGATGCAGTAGAGAATTCAGATTTTTCTTCCGAGAGGGAAGACGGGTAGCCCTTAAAACCCTTCTGGCCGAGGAAAATACTCCGCTTCTGATTTCCCTGGGTTTTTAGGTGATGGAAGGCAACCGCAAATTGCCCCGCGGTTTTTGAGGGATGGATGGTTGATTATGGATCCGAGATACTTTCAGAATCCTTTATTATCCTTGCCTGACTTCGGTTTGCGAACTAACAATTTCCGATGACCTCCCGAATCTTTTCCACCAGGTCCCTTGCGGAGAAAGGTTTTTGAATGAAAGAGGCCTTTTCCTCCAAGATTCCGCTCTGAAAGATGGCCTGGTCGGCATAGCCGGACATGAACAGGACCTTGACCCCGGGGGAAAGCGCTTGGAGCCTGCGGGCCAGTTCGGGGCCGTTGATTCCGGGCATGACCACATCGGAAAGGATTAAATGAATGGGCTCGCTCCATTGTTCGCATAGGAGCAGCGCATCCCCACCGCTGGAGGCCTCTAAGATCTTGTATCCCTGCCGGCTCAAAATCTTCCTCGTAAGTTTCCGCACTCCCTCTTCATCTTCCACGATGAGAATGGTTTCCCGTCCTCCCCCGAGGATTCCCGGCGAGGTTGCTTTCTGGCTTTCGGGAAGGGGTTCATCCACTCGGGGAAAGTAAATTTCAAAGGTCGTTCCTTTCCCGGGTTCGCTGGAAACCCAGATATGACCCCCGGTTTGCTTAATGATTCCATAAACGGTGGAGAGCCCCAACCCGGTACCTTTTCCCTTCTCTTTGGTGGTAAAAAAAGGCTCGAAAATCCTCTCCTGCACCTCTGGATTCATCCCCACCCCCGTGTCGGTTACCGAAAGCATCACATAATCTCCCCTTTTGATTCCCGGAGGGTGGGGGTTTTCTTCGTCCACCTGTACGTTAACCGTCTTGATCTCCAAGCGCCCGCCGGAAGGCATGGCGTCCCGGGCATTGACCACCAGGTTGAGAAGGGTATGTTCGATCTGCCCGGGGTCGGCTTTGATGTGGCCCAAGTCCTTTGAAAAGAAAGTCGTCAATTGAATATCTTCTCCGATCACCCGGTGGAGCATCTTTTCCAGGTCTTCCACGATTCGATTGAGATCGATGACCTTCATCGCCCCCACCTGGTGACGGCTGAAAGCGAGGAGTTTGCGGGTCAGGTCCGCCGCTTTCTCCCCGGCCCGGTGAATGGCCTCAAATTTTTCCCTGAGGGGGTCCCATTCCTTGAGTTCCATGAGGGCCAGCTCGCTGTGGGTATTGATGATCGTGAGCAGGTTGTTAAAATCATGGGCGATCCCGCCGGCTAATTGGCCCACCGCCTCCATCTTCTGAGCCTGAAGGAACTGGGCTTCCAATTTTTTCTGCTCGGTCATATCCCGCACAAAATTCAGGGTTGCCGGTCTTCCTTCCCATTCGATTAAAACGGCATTAATCTCCGCCCATAGTTCCTTTCCCTGGCGATTCTTGATCCTGAAGGAATAAGTATTGGGGGCTTTCAACCCCTGAATTCTTTTCCGGTGCCGCTCTACTACCACCTGCCGGTCATCCTCATGGATATGAGCAACGAAGGGAATCGTGACCAGTTCTTCGGCCGAATATCCCAGCATCTTTTGAGTCTGGATATTGGGAAACTTGATGACTCCATCCTGGGCGATGAAGATCGCTTCGCTGGAGTTTTGAATCAGAAGCCGGTATTTCTCTTCCGATTCTTTTAAGGCCTTCAAAGCCTGGTGGTGTTTGGCAAAAATCTGGCTGCTGGCAATGGCCCCGGCGATTTGGTCGCCCACCTTTTCGGCCAAATTCAGGTCTTCCCAAGTATAGGAGGATTCTTGGGCCGACAACACGTTCAGGACCCCGATGACCCGGTCCTGGGAGACCAGGGGAACCATGAGAAAAGATTGTATTCCCCCATTTAGGATCGGCAGTAGTCCCGGGAACCGCCTGGCAAATTCCCCCCGGTCTTCTTTCCTCATTAGGAGGCTGGAGCGGGTTCGGAAGACTTCTTCTGCGGCGGTGCCTGCCAAGGGGATGGAATCATTGGCCCTCCGGCCGGGGATTTCGGTTCCCCAAACATAGGGAATGGAGAAGGTTCGTGAATCCGGTTCGATGATATTGATCGCCAATCGGTCAAAACGGATGAGTTTCCGCACCGTTTCCGAGAAGCGTTGGTAAACCGATTCAATATCCAGAGTCGAACAAATGATCCGCCCGATCTCCGCCATGACGGCGTTTTCCTGGGCTAGGCGTCTCGCTTCTTCTTCGCTTTTCTTGAGCGCCATTTCGGCCGATTTGCGCTGGGCCAGGAGCCTGGCCAAGGCAATGGCCCCCGCAATCTGGGCAGCCACCCCCTCGGCGAGCCGGACATGGTTGGGAGCGTAAGCCTTTGGTTGGATGGACCGGAAATGCAACGCGCCGATCACTTCGTCGCTGGCGATCAGGGGAACGGATAATAGGGAACGGAACCCGGCCTGGAAGGTGGAAAGGAGGCTGGGAAAATTTTTGGCCACCTCCTCCCCATCCTCCGATTGGATGAGGAAGCTTTCCCGGGTGTGCAGGATTCGTTCGTTGAGGGATCCTGCCAGGGGAATCAGGTCGCCGGGTTGGCGGCCGGATACTGCGATTCCGGCTGCATACGCGTTTACGATCAAACCTCTTCCTAAATCGTTCAGGTTAACGGCAAGCCGATCGAAAGGAATCAGTTTCTTCACTTCCTCCGCGAAACGTTCATAGACTTTCTCTATGTTCGGAGTGGAACTGATGATCCTTCCGATCGCGGCGATGATGCCGTTTTCCTGGGCCAGGCTTAAGAGAGCTTCGTCCCTGCCCTGGAGGACCCCTTCATCCGCTCTTGGCTCAACCGGGAACGGCCCGGAAGTCTCCGCCCTTCCGCGGTGGGCGCGGGAGGGATGGACCATTTTCTCAGGACCGAAAGCTTTATCTTGCATCTGAAATTCTCAAGGCTTTCTATTGAGTTTTTTCCGAAGCCCCGTAGGCCCCTGAGTGGCTCCAGTGATTTAATCTTGTTATCGGATAAATGATGGGAAAAAATAAAGAAAGGGGGAAAAATGGGGAAACGGGGATGTCCGCCGGAGGAATCTTTTAGCAATCGCCGTGATCATCATGAAAAACCCAAATTCAATACTTTCAGTGGGTTATAAAATTTTCTCCGAAGTCCCTTTGGCTCTATATCTCACCGCTTGATCTCGGACCCGAGGCGGGGCCCAGAACGACATTGTAGGGGCGGGTGGGGCCCCCCCCC